>JAKEEV010000744.1 GCA_022616395.1 Planctomycetia bacterium
ACACAACTCGCTTCTCCAGGTGCAGGTGCTAACTCCTGCCCGGCAAACGCCGACGCTTGAACGAAAGCGCGGTATGGCCGGGGAAGATAAGATCTCGCGTGGGGTTATACCCACCGTTCTCTTATCTCACCGCACACGCCACACCCGGCACATCTGGTTAAGCACTCACCCCGCTTGAAACGTAACTGACCGGCGGGCTGACGCCGCGCCGCTCACTTTCCACGAGGGTGCGCTGTGCCAAGTAACGACTTCGTTCTGGGGCTGAAGTGTCGCGTGTGCGGCAAGCTCTACCCGAAGGCCGCGAACTTCTACTGCCCGGACGACCACGGACCGCTCGAAGTCGCCTACGACTACGAGCGAATCAAGCCTCACGTCAGCCGCGCGAAGTTCATCTCCCGCCCGCGAAACATGTGGCGCTATCGCGAACTACTTCCGCTCGATGGCGAGCCAACCGTCGGCCCGCAAGTTGGTGGAACGCCACTCGTTCGCGCTGATCGGCTCGCGGATGCACTCGGAGTCGAACGCCTGTGGATCAAGAACGACTCGGTGAACTTCCCGACGCTCTCCTTCAAGGATCGCGTGGTGTCGGTTGCTCTGTCGAAGGCACGCGAGTTCGGAATGCGCATGGTCGGCTGCGCCAGTACCGGCAACTTGGCGAACAGCGTTGCAGCGCTCGGCGCTTCCGCCGGACTTGACACAGTCATTCTCGTTCCGGCCGACCTGGAGAAGACGAAGATTTACGGCACCGCGGTCTACGGCGCGAAAGTGGTGAAAGTTTCCGGCACCTACGATCAGGTGAACCGGCTCTGCACGCAAATCGTGATGAAGTACGGCTGGGGATTCGTGAACGTGAACCTGCGGCCGTTCTACGCGGAGGGGTCGAAGACGTTCGGCTTCGAGATCGCGGAAGACCTCGGCTGGCGGTTCCCGCAACACGTCGTTGTCCCGATGGCTGGCGGAGCGCTCATCGGGAAGATTCACAAGGGCTTTAAGGAACTGCAAGCAACGGGCATCGTCGATCAGGAAGTCACCACCAAGATGTACGGAGCGCAGGCGACCGGGTGTAATCCTATTGCCGATTGCGTGAAGACCGGCCGCGAGCGCCACAAGCCGATCAAGACGCCGAACACAATCTGCAAGTCGCTCGCCATCGGCGACCCGGCGGATGGCTACTTCGCCGCGCGTCTCATTCGCGACAGTGGAGGCTGGGCGGAAGACGCGACCGACTCCGAGATCGTCGACGCGATGCTGCTTCTGGCGAAGACCGAAGGCATCTTCGCGGAGACAGCAGGCGGCGCAACTCTCGCGGTCGCCAAGAAGCTAATCGAAAGTGGCCGCATTCCGCGCCACGAAGAAATCGTCGTCTGCATCACCGGCAACGGTCTGAAGACGCAAGACGCGGTGTTCGACGCAATCGAAGAGCCAGCGACGATCAAGCCGGCACTGATGGAGTTCGAGGCGCTCGCCGGGCTTGCTTCGCGAGTCACGGAACCGGCGTTGGTGTGATTGGCGAACGGCCGGCGTGAGCCGGCTGGTGAGAGTTATGGCGACACCAGCCGGCTCACGCCGGCCGTTCGCCAAACAATGGAGTCTCTATGGCGATCAAGATTCAGATCCCGACGCCGATGCGCGAGCAGGCGGGCGGCAAGTCGGAAGTCGAAGTGTCTGGCGGCACCGTGAAGGCCGCGCTCGACGACTTACTGCGCCAGTATCCCGCCATCGGGCCGAAGCTCTTCGACAACGGTAAACTCCGGCCTTACGTCAACGTGTTCGTCAACGACGAGGATATCCGCTACCTCGACGAGATGGACACGAAGATCACCGACGGCGTGATTGTGGCTCTGATTCCGGCCGTGGCCGGTGGGTGAACGATTATCGGAGCCGCGACCGTAAGGGAGCGTGTCTTTTTCATGGACCGCGGGCATCTTGCCCGCTCTTCTTGTGCGGCCGGGACGGCCGCGGTCCATGCAAGATCGCTCCCTTACGGTCGCGGCTCCGAAAGAACGCAAGGCACCTATGGCCAACGAGCAGCCACAGCCCGATGCCCCCGAAGGGGCGGCGGTGTTTCCGCTGATCCCACCGGAACTCGGCGTTCACCCGCTGTTGCTCGCGGCTCTCCACGCTTACGTGTTCCTCGAAGGCTCGGATGTGGCCGTACTCAACCCCGCGGTGGCCGAAGAAGCGATGAACTATCTGGTAACCTACCTTCAGCGGCTCACCGGAGACGAGTTGCGTCGCGTGCGTGAAGACGTGGCTACGCTCGCGGGCTTCGCCAAGTCCGAGCAGTGGCCCAAGCAACAAGTGCGATTCCTGCAAGACTTCCTGAAAGAGAATGGCATCGGCCAGTGACGCGCCGAACACATCATGTCTGATACCAACCCACTCGAACGATATTCCCGACAGATGCGGTTCCCTGGTCTGGGCAAGTCCGGGCAGGAGAAGTTGCTTGCGAGTCGCGTCACGCTTTGCGGTTGTGGAGCGCTTGGCACCGTGGTTGCCAACATCCTCGTGCGTGCGGGAGTCGGCTTTGTGCGAATCATCGACCGCGACTTTGTCGAGCCGAGTAACCTTCAACGGCAAGTGCTGTTCGATGAAGCCGACGTAACGAACAACTTACCGAAGGCCGAAGCAGCCGCGACCAAACTGCGACAGATCAACTCATCCGTGAAGATCGAGCCGATCGTCGCGGACATCAACCGCACGAACCTTGAAGACTTCTGCAAGGACGCGGACCTCATTCTTGATGGGAGCGACAACTTCGAGGTGCGTTACCTCATCAACGATGTCGCGATCAAGCACGGTAAGCCGTGGGTCTATGGCGGCGCGGTCGGCAGTCAGGGAATGAGCATGACGATCATTCCCGGAGAAACGCCGTGCTTGCGGTGTGTGTTTGAAGCAGCGCCCGCGCCCGGCGAAACCGGCACGTGCGAAACAGCAGGCGTACTTTCGCCCGCGGTCAACATCGTTGCGAGCTATCAGGCGACCGAAGCGATCAAGATCCTCTCCGGCAACACGGCGGTGATTAACCGCGAACTCATCATCATCGACGTGTGGGAGAACTCGAACCGGCGCGTGAAGGTCGCTCCGCTTGCCGGTCGCAAAGGCGAATGCCCGTGCTGTGCCAAGCGCAACTTTGAATGGCTTGATGGCGCTCATGGGACGCAAACCACTTCGCTATGTGGTCGCAACGCGGTGCAAGTGAGTCATCGGGTGAGGGGAAAGCTCGACTTCGCGTATCTGGCGGGCGTGCTGAAGCAATCGGGCACGGTGACTTACAACAAGTTCCTCTTGAAGTTCCAGCTCATCGAGAACGGCGACCCTTACGAGTTCACCGTGTTTGAAGACGGCCGCGCGATCATCAAGGGCACCAGCGAACCGGACAAGGCTCGCACACTGTATGCGAAGTACGTGGGGCACTGAACGGCTATGATGGAACGGACTCCCGGAGGCACACAATGACCACAGCCGCACGAACCACACACAAGGCGAAATCGCAATCGAACGGCCGCCTCCCACCCGGCGTGCCGCCGCTGCCCGTTCATCGATTCACGGTAGACGAGTACCACAAGTTGATTGAGACCGGAATGATTTCGGAGAATGACCGAGTCGAACTCCTCAACGGTTGGATCGTAGCCAAAATGCCCATCAACCCACCTCACAATTCTGCCGTCAACAGGTTGATGAAAGCCTTCTTGAGCATCACCGGACCTGACGGTGTTGTGCGTATCCAACAACCGATTACGACCTCGGACAGCGAACCGGAACCGGATGTCGTCCTCGCGACCGGAACAGACGCGGATTATAAGAAGCGGAACCCCAAGCCACCCGAAGTCATCGTCGCGGTAGAAGTGGCCGACTCTTCGCTTCACGAAGACCAGACCACTAAACTCGAACTCTACGCGGCAGCCAAGATCGCGGTGTA
>JAKEEV010000745.1 GCA_022616395.1 Planctomycetia bacterium
AGCGACGGTCTTTGATCGGAGCCGGAAGCGTCAGCGTCGGTGCTTGATTTTGCTTTTCCGCCGATACAAAGCCAACAGCAGCGACAACCCCCCTCGCTGACGCTTCCGGCTCCGATGTCAGTCAGACAAACCCCGTCGCTGACGCTTCCGGCTCCGATGTCAGTCAGGTCAGCCCGCGGGGACAACGATCGGTTCGGGGGCGGCTTCGGCAATGTGGAAGGTGAGTCGGCGATTGCAAAGTGTGATCTGGTCGCCGGACTGGAGTTTGGTGGGGGAGGGGATCTTCTTGCCGTTGAGGAGTGTGCCGTTCTTCGATGCGACATCGTGCAATTCGCATCGAAGGTCCGAGTGAATCACCACGGCGCAGTGTCGGCGTGAGACGCACTCGTCGCGGATAATCACGTCGTTATCCGGGAGTCGGCCGATGCTGTTAAGCCCCAGATGGAGCGGGTAAATGTTGGTGCCGTCTTTGAGATAGAAGGTGAATCGATTGGCGATGGGATTGGGGGAGACACCCGGCGGAGCAGCGACCGTCGAAGCGCCCAAGCGCTCTTCATCGTCGAGCAGGCGAAGGTCACCGGCGAGCGTTTGGCTTCCACAAGCTGCTTGAAGAGCCTGGCGCGCAGCGCGGAACGAGTCCCGCCGAGGCTGGCCCTCCAAATGCAGACTGTGAAGCCGAGGGTCCGACATGCCCGCCTCCTTGGCGGTCCTGGGAACGTAAATGGAAGAGGTAAAACCAGAAGATGGGCAGGGGTGCGCTGTGGGCCTTTTTACCTCTTCACTCTTTTATTCCCGAATGGGCGTAACCGCCAATCCTACCAATAGCATTCGACAACGGCACGCGTCGGTCAACACCTTGTGACCAAAAAACCTGAAGACCGTTTTAAACTCCGAAGGCGTCCGCGCCTACCGGAAATTCACTTCTCAAGCGAAAAATACGCCGCGTCCGGCCTTACCGGACGAATTTCTTCGCTTTTAGCGGAATTATATGCTGGCGGGAGAGACTTCCAGCACCTTGAAGCGGAGGGTTCCACGGGGCACCTGAATCTCGACCGTTTCACCCGTTTTGCGGCCCAGAAGCCCCTGCCCGATGGGGCTGGTGCTCAAAATCCGGCCGTTATCCGGGTTCCCCTGCCCGGGGCCAACGAGTTCAAAGGTCTCTTCCTCGTCGAGGTCCAGATCCATGACACGGACCTTACTGCCGAAGACGACCGTATCTTTCGGCTGATTGCTCGGATCAACAATCACAGCGCGCGCGAGTTGGTCAGAGAGATCGTTGATCTTCGCCTGGAGGATGCCTTGATCCTCGCGGGCCGCGTGGTATTCGGCATTCTCGCTCAGGTCGCCCATCTCGCGTGCCGCGGCCACTCGCTTGGTCACCTCGATCATCTCGACATTGCGCAGGCGATCCAGTGTGGCCTTGAGTTTGTCATAACCATCCCGCGTCATGGGGATACGGTCCTCAGACATGGCCGAACGCTCCTCAATCGGTTCAACCCGCTGGTGTCGCGGGGAAACAGCGAATCATCTCGCCCCAGGCGGCGGTTGTAAAGATCGGTCTGGGGTTTGGGGTGTTCCAAGTTCAGTTTGCATACAAGTTGAATGCCGAAACTCAGGCGTTGTGCAGCGGGAACTTGGAACTGTGAACTTGGAACTTTGAGGAAAAAGGTCGGCGGCCGCCGAATCGCAGGGGCTGGCGGCCGCCGGGTGCTCTCACCAAAATCTATTATACGTCGTCCAACACCGCGCGTAGCAGAATCCGCCGAAATGGACGATCTGGAACCGGCCACCCGTTGACAGTCCACCCCGCGATCCGCACGCGCTGCGGTAAGTCGAGTTCCATGATCCGATCCACGCACTCTTGCTCGGCCGGTTCGAGCTTCTTGGAAACCGGGAAGCGATTACTCTTCTTCACGGCAACCACACCATCATCAACCACCGCGATGACGCACGGATCGTCCAGATCCAACAACCGGAGCGCGACCATCTCGGCGCTTGCGGTGGTAAAGACCGCTTTGAGAGCCAGGACATCGTACTTGCACTCGCGCAGAGCGCTTCGGAGCAGTCGTGTGGGAATGAGGAGCCTGGGAACTGCCAGCCCGCGAAGCTGAGAGGCGAACTGCTTGCTCTCGCTGCCGACGGGCACATCGAGCTTGCGGAGAATATCGGGTAACAGGAGCCGGGCGATTCCTTCGGCGGCCGCGCGCTGCTGTTGCTCGTCGCTCATGTCAGGAGAAAGCACGATACCGCTTGTTGATTGTCTCGCGCGCGGACGCCTACGGCCCGACTCGTCCTCTTCGACGGGATCTACGACTTCGATGGGTATACCGAGATGACTCTCGGCCAGCTTCAGCGCGTTCACAGGAGGTGCGGTCACCCCCGCGCGCTCCAACATCCCGGCAATCAGCCGGTCGACCACTTCAAAGAGTTCTTCTTGTGAAAAATCCATGGAAAAGTGTGAGTGTGAGTGTGAGTGTAAGTGAAAGACTATCAGACCCGGTGCGTGGGAAAGAGGCAAGGTCTGTTGCGCGGCTTGGTTTTCTGTTTTCACTCACACTCGCTCGGTCACGGGTCTTCGAGCAGCCAGACTTGCCCGTAGGGTACCGTTGCGTCTGGTTCGGCTCGGAGAATCCGCCCATCCAGCACACCGCCGCGAAGACCGAGCACCAGCGGGAGGTTCAGACGCCCGCTGTCGCGGATCAGTTGAGCGACCACGAGCAGATTCATCGCTCGCCCAGCCTGATCGCGGAGTGTAATGGTGAGTTCACCAAGATCGTAATCCCAGGTTCCACCCGCAAGAGCAACAACACGCTGACTCTGCGGCATCGCGGGATCGAAGGGAAGCGGAGTCACGGCACCGGGCTTGAACTGACCCCAGATGTACTCTGGAATGGTCGTCAGGTGCGAACCCGTATCGATGATGCATTCCGGAAACGCGGCCTTGGCTGCCTGATCTCCCGGCCGAACGTGTGGCGTCAGGTAGGCATACGCACGAAGCCGAAGTGCGGGAATTGCCTCTCGGATTCCACCGGGCCGAATGAATCGGAAGATGGTGTTGTTGGTTACTGGTTGTAAGTACAATCGGACGCGGGCCACGTTCCACCCTCCCTGGTGGATTCAATACCGCCACGCTTCTTCTGCGGTGGGGACGTACAGGACAGCAAGCCTGTTTCGAGGCAATACATCGCCCATCGCGTCGAGCCGGCGGGAGAGTGCTTCCTGATCACGATCCGCGTCAATGATCTGTTCGCCGACAAAAGCAACATGCATCCCCTCATACTTCGCCAGCGCGCCAGAGTATTGCTGGTCGCGGAACCACACGACCGACGCGAAGATGGCTTCGCTGTCTTCTTTTGTCCACTCTGGATATTCGGAATTGGGTGTGGTTGGTTGGTTGGGTTCAGACATGAGTTCTCTCCCGGCAACATGCCCATTCTCACACACTGAAGCGCCGGGCGGAAGACCGATTCCAACTCGCCCGTACACCTCATCGGGGCGAGGAATGTACTGAATGACGACCCGATTTGGTGGCAGTGCATCGCCCATTGCTTCGAGTCGGCGGACCAGTGCCCCCTTGTCACGATCAGCGTCGATGATTTGTTCCCCGAGAATGGCAACGTAAGTCCCCTTATACTGGTCATACGTTTCTGCCTCTCCCTTCGTCCGGAACCACACTACCGACGCGAACATGGCGTCGTGATCCTCTTGTGTGGGTTCGGGGTAAGGCGGTGTCGGTGTAGCGGGTTGGTCGGGTGTGGACATGACTTCTCCTCGCGTGGCGTGACCATTATCCCATAAGCCAGCGCAGCGCGAAACCCCGCGCATCTGGCGCGGGGTTGAGACGTCTTTGATCTTTTGTCTTCACTCACACTCACACTTTCCGAGCGGTCACGGGTCTTCGAGCAGCCAGACTTGCCCGTAGGGTACCGTTGCGTCTGGTTCAGCGCGGAGAATTCGGCCATCCAACACCTCACCGCGAAGACCGAGCACCAGCGGGGTCGTCAGTGTGCCGCGATCGTGAATGAGTTGCGCGATGACGAGCAGGTCGATTGCACCGCCTTGCCGATCTTCGAGCCGGAGGGGGAATTCGGCGAGTTCGTAAGCAAAGGTTCCGCCCGCGTGGGCAACGACTCGCTGCTGTTGTGACATTGCGGAATCGAATGGAAGTGAGGTGAATGCACCGGGCTTGAACTGTCCCCAAACTCGCTCTGGAATCACGGTGAGGTAAGCACCGGTGTCGATGACGCAGGTTGGAAAGGCGGCATGTGTCGCGGTCGGTCCCGGTTGAATCAGCGGCGACAAGTTCACGTAGGCGACCAGCCGCAATCCATCAATGTGATCGGGCATTCCGCCAGGGCGTCGAAACCGGAACACAACCCCACCGTCGGGCGGAGCCAGATAAAGTCTGACACGTGGCATCTTGCCTCCGGTTACTTCCAGTTCCAGTCTTCGGGACGATGCACATACTGAAGCACAACCCGGTTGAGTGGAAGGGCATCGCTTCGCGCTTCGAGCCGGTGGCCGAGTACCTCCGCGTCTCGGTCGGCGTCTATGATTTGTTCACCGAGGATCGCGACGAACATTCCCTGATATTGCTCGAACGCTCCCGTTGCCCGTTGATCGCGGAACCACACTACCGACGCGAATCTGGCATCGCGATCTTCTTGTGTTGGCTCAGGGTACTCAGAAGTAGGAACGGGTTGGTCGGGTGTGGACATGACTTCTCCTCGCGTGGCGTGACCATTATCGCACGAGGGCGCGCAACGCGAAACCCCGCGCATGTGATACGCAATCGCATTGATTCGTTTCCATCTGCGGTGGGTTCGGCAAAATCCGATTTGGTAGTTGACTTTTGTACAGTAATCACGCAGAATGGGAGTAGAAGGAACCGGCACACCGGACCGACCATCCTGCGCGCCGGCAACCCCCAACCAAGCGCAAGACAAGCGTCAGGGAAGACGAGGGAAGCGCCAGGCATCGAGGCCAGTGGGTGGCCTTTATAAACCCCATGAATTCCAGCGTTTGCTCGGGATAAAGGCCACATGGCCCCTCTCCAAAACGCACCTAACCCCACAAAACATGGGCGAAAGAGAGAAGGAAGAAAACAGGGGGGTGGTGGGGGGAGGGAACGACGCCCCTCAGACGCGAGCGCTGATCCCCCACCTCTGGCCCAACACAATAACCATTCAACCCAACCTGGTATGAGTGATGCGCGGGGTTTGGGAGTGATTCG
>JAKEEV010000746.1 GCA_022616395.1 Planctomycetia bacterium
CGATCTTTGACAACTGAACTGCCGAGCCGGGAGAAACCATAAAGGCCACCCCCTGGCATTATCAAACCCCAGCTTTTCAAGGAGTTGCGGGCCATAAAGGCCACCTCTTTGCACCGCAAAGTGACCAAACCCCTCAAATCATGGGAAAAACACCAAGAGGCCACATTGGGGGGGTGGCGGGGGGAGGGCGACAAGGAGACCAACCGCGACATTGTACCGCCGAGATCCGCCACCACTTGCACACAGATAGATGCACTCCGTGAGTTGCCCCCACTCAGGTGTCCCAGCCCTTCGGGCTGAAGAGAAAGCAACGCATGCCCGACATCGCGTCTCCATCGCCGGTGATCTCGCTTCGCGGAGTGGGGATGCGCTTCGGTGTGCAGCCGGTGCTGGCTGGCATCGACCTGGACATCTTGCCGCAAGATACGCTCGCGGTGATCGGTGAGAGCGGTTGCGGCAAGACGGTGCTGTTGAAGCTCATCGTGGGCTTGCTGAAACCCACAACGGGCGAAGTGTTGTTCGAAGGGAAGCCGCTACACACGCTTTCTGAACGCGACCTGACACTTCTGCGGCTGCGGATGGGGTTCCTGTTCCAGCAATCGGCACTCTTCGACAGCCTGAACGTGTTCGATAACGTCGCGTTCGGCTTGCGCGCGAAAGGCGGCTTCAGCGAGGCAGATATTGCTGCGAAGGTCCGCGAACGCATCCTGGAAGTCGGCTTGCCAGCCGCGACGGAAACGAAGATGCCCGCGGAGCTGTCAGGCGGGATGAGGAAGCGTGTCGGCTTGGCTCGCGCTCTGGCTCTCGACCCCGACGTGATGCTCTACGACGAACCAACAACCGGCCTCGACCCGATCATGACGGACGTGATTAACGAACTCATTCTGCAAACGCGCTCGCGTCGGCCAGTGACATCGGTGATCGTGACTCACGAGATGCGCACGGTACAGAAGTGCGCCAACCGCGTGGTGATGCTCTACCCGTGCTCGCGTCTGGCTCCAGACGAACGGCAAATCCTCTTCGATGGCCCATTCGCGGGCCTTTCCACGGCAGACGATCCGCGCGTTCGTCAGTTCGTGGAGGGCGAAGCCCGCGACCGCCTCACCGAACTCAAGGACACGCCATGAC
>JAKEEV010000087.1 GCA_022616395.1 Planctomycetia bacterium
GAAGGTTGATGAGGCGGATCAGGTCGGACTGGCAAACGACATCCTCACGCTCCTTCAAACAATCAGTGAGGCGGAGCGCGAACTTGGCGGTGGTGGGCTGATGTTGGCCGATCAGCGGGCCGAGCCGGGAGCGATCATCCTGACGCTGCGTCATACTGTCGCCGAGGGCGCGTCTGAGCGAGCAGTGAAGTTGGCCCAGATGTTGAGGAGGTTCGTGGATGAACTCAAGGTCGAACCGGCGGATGTATCCGAATTGCTGCGAACCGCGGTCCAGTCACCTGCGGTGCGCGTGAATCTTCTGCTCGCTGGCTCCCGCACCCTTTCGTGGTGCGAGGTGCTGCCCGTGGCTGCCTA
Source organism: Planctomycetia bacterium (assembly GCA_022616395.1). GTDB lineage: Bacteria > Planctomycetota > Planctomycetia > Gemmatales > Gemmataceae > Gemmata. Next base: position 355 of record JAKEEV010000087.1, read on the forward strand.
ACTGCGTCAAGAATTCACACCATTGGCGGTTTTCCTAAACTGCGGCGGATGGTCGAGAGTTGGCCGCAGTGAAGCGTGATGTGCATCGCGCCGAAGAGAACCGCCTCCGCGTAATTGGTCGCGAACGGCGTGCGGGCGGGCGGCGCGGATAGCGACTCGACGGGAATCGCCCGCACTGCTTCCATCAACTTCTCCACGCACACGTCGAAGAGCTTCAATAGCTCTGCTTTCTCGCCGAGTTCGGTTTGTACACCGGCGGTCTTCTTCGTCGCGCTGTACGGACTGATGAACTCCTCGGTCAGTTCTGGTAAACCCGTTGCGCCAAGTCGAAGGGCGGTTCGGCGCGCGGTGACCGCGAGGTGACCAACGATCCACGCCGCCGAGTTCGCGCCCGGCACTGGTTGATGCTTGAACTCTTCCGCAGTGAGGTCGTCTGTCAGGGCGTGAACCAACTGCCGGCCCATCCGATAGCCGCCCGCGAGCAATTCAGTCGGTGACATGGCTTCTCCGTGGCATCAGGGCATGAGTTCATCAACGGGAATCGACCCGACCGTGACGCCGTGGAGCACAACCGGCACCATTGTGCCAGCGGGGTAGTCGTTGCGAGTCTGGTAGTGCGGGTCTGAGCCGCCGGGAGCGCCAGCAGGCGGGTTCGGGCCAGTCGGATCGGTAAAGACTTCAACTCGGCGATCCACGAGGTTCACAACCCAGTACACGGGGATCGAGTCGCGTGCGTAAATGCGCGTCTTGTCCTGCTCGTCGCGCGCCAGCGACGAATCCGAGACTTCCACGACTAACCCGAAATCCTGCGGGTTGGGGTGACGGTTGGTGTAGGTGCGCCGGTCACCGCGAGCGAGCGCGACATCCGGTTCCGGGCGGCTCCCGCTCAATTTCGCCGTGTTCTGGCCCCGCACAACCCACCCGCTGAACTGCATCAGGACGAAGAGTTCCGTGAGGACACAGAGAGCGTGATCGTGTGGTGGGTGGGTGGGCATTTTCAGTACCACGTAGCCTTCCAGGAGTTCGACCTCGTCCGTGTCGGTCAGGATTCCTGCTTGCACCATCGTGTCGTACTCATCGACCGTGAACGTGCGAAACGACGCATCCGCCTTGAATGTCGGACTTGTGCTTGTGGTTGTTGCCATCCAATTCCCTCCCGGAACACCGCAGTTGTACTCAAAGATGCAAGAGCGCGGAAGAGGAACCAATGTCCGCGAGCGGTTCGGGGCGGTATAACCATTCCGCGTGCGGAGGCCGCGAAATGGACATCACACCAATCCACGAATTGCCTCAACTTCCTCGACGCGAGTTCGCCGATCACAAGGGCACCTTCGGCAAGGTGCTGGTGGTTGCCGGCAGTCGCGGAATGAGCGGCGCGGCGGTTCTGTGCGGGCACGCCGCTCTGCGAGGTGGGGCGGGGTTGGTTCAGGTTGCTTGCCCGGCGGATGTGCAAGCTATCATCTCTGTCGCTTATCCCGGTTACACCACCTTTGGCATTCGGCAGCACACAGACGGCACCTTCGGCGACGGCTCGACGGAAGAAGTAATCGAACTGGCTCGCGAGTCCGATGTACTGGCGATAGGCCCAGGATTGGGGCGAACCAACGGCATTGGGGCGTTCGTTCGGCGGTTGATTGAAGGATTGACCGAAACGCCAATCGTGCTGGACGCGGATGGCCTGTTCGCGGTCTCGCCCGTGACCAGCGAGTTTAGCGGTCGGATGACAACGCTGGTGCTGACCCCTCATCCGGGTGAATTCGCGCGGTTGATGGGAAAATCCATCCCCCGCACAACCGAAGAACGAGAAGAGCAGGCGGTTGCGTTCGCCCGCGCGTTCGGAGGCGTGCTTCTGCTGAAAGGGGCCGGGACGCTGGTCACCGACGGCCAGAAACTCTATCGCAACACGACCGGCAACCCCGGCATGGGCACCGGAGGCAGCGGCGATGTGCTCACCGGAGTGATCGCGGCTCTGATCGCTCAAGGATTGGGGAGCTTCGACGCTGCGGCGTTGGGTGCGTGGGTTCACGGTCGGGCCGGCGATCTTGGCGCAAAATCGCTCGGCCAAACGGCGCTGACAGCGGTAGACCTGTTCGATTATCTTTCGCCCGCGTTCCGGGAACTCGAAACTTTCTGGTAGGCCCGCCTTTCCGAGGCGGGCTTCGGAAGCTCGGAGCGCGGAACGAGGAGCGCGGAACGAAAGACAAAAAACATGACGGGTGCTTGTTGTCTTTCGTTCCGAGTTCCGCGCTCCTCGTTCCGCGCTTCACCGTGTGCCGCTCGGCAAGCGGCACCTACTTCGTAGGGGGAATCATGCGGCTCATCTGCCCGCATTGCATGAGTGGTGTGGTCGTTTCCGACGACGCGGCCGGGACGGAAGCGACCTGTCCGAAGTGCGGCAAGTCGTTCCCAACGCCCGCGCGCTACGCCGCGGCCGTGGTGCCCGACGCCGGCGAAAGTTCCTCCGCGCCCCCCGCGCCTCCCCCGCCGACACCTTCACCCACACCAGCGCCGACAGTTCCGCCACCCTCAGCGCCACCGGGTTATGTGTCTCCTCCGCCTCCGCCCGCGACTTCGCAACGCCCCTCTGACGGCTTCCTTCCTCCTCCGGCCACTGTCTCGGCACCGGCGGGGTATACGAAATCGATTGGCTTCACGCTTTCCCCGAGGGTGATCGCGTGGTTGCCGGTGGTGTTCCTGACGCTCACATTCGCGCTGACGATGTCCCCGTGGGTCAGCGTTGACATCGCAGGGACACTTTATTCCCAGGGTCCGTGGGGCGCGATGTTCCGCAAGCACAATCCGAACCGCGCGCTGGAACGCCTGGTCCCGCCCGAGACAATCGTCCCGGATGAGAAGTTGCCGGGCGATTGGCTTCTGATGCTCCCCTACCTGTTGCTCCTCATCCTGGCAATGGTGCTGGCGTGGGCGGATCGGCTCCTTCAGTCAGTCGATCCGCAGAAGTTTCCTCCTCCAGTGGCGAAGATCTGGCCGTCGAGACACCTGATTATCGCCGGGTTAAGCGTGGCCGCCGTGGTGCTGGTCTTTGTTCAGTCGATGAAGGGTTTCGGGTTGGAGCGGGCTGTGAGGCAGGTTGTTCGTGAGAACCCAACTCTGGTGGATGAGCGCAAAGCCGCGGAAGCAAGTGAGGCGAAGGAGGCGAGGCTCCGCGTGGTCGAATACAAGGAAGAATTGGAACTGGCGAAGTTCAACCTGTCGCGGACAATCTGGATGCACCTCGCGGTGCTGTGCAACGCTCTGGCCGCGTTCGCCGTACTCGGCTACATCACGCTCGAAAAACGCGGCGACAAACCGCCCCCGAAAGTGATGCTGCACTACTAAACTGGCGAACCCCGCCCGCAAGGGCGGCGGGTGGCGCTGACAACACCCGCCGCCCTTGCGGGTGGGGTTCGCTTACCGGGCGGCTTCGCCATTCTTCCACCCGGCAGCTTCTTCGCCGTCCAATCTCAGTGTGAGGCACTTCGCGCTTCCTCCGGCTTTCAGGAACTCGTCTAGCTCCACTTCAATCGGCTTGTAGCCTGCGCGAGTCAGGTCCGATGCCATCTGCGGACATCGGCTGTTGTGAACAACGGTCTTCCCGACGACGACCGCGTTGCAGCCGAAGCGATGGGCTTCGTCCTCGTTCACCGGAATGAGCTTCGGCACATGTGTATGAAGCACGCGCTTGCCGTAGGTGTCGAATGCATCGGGGTAATAGAGCGCTTCGCCGGGTGCGAGTGGACAGAAGCACGTATCGAGGTGGTAGAACCGCGGGTTGACCAGTTCCAGAGGAAGTACGCGCACTTCGAGCTTCTTGCCGACCCACTGATGAGCGCTGGCGTCTGATCGTGTGCGATAGCCTGCGAAGAGCGTCTCTCCACAGAAGAGCGCATCTCCCGCCCCTTCGTGAAACATATTTTCGGGCAAGTGTTCCACCGCAAAGCCATGTTCCGCGAACCACGCATCGAAGTACGGAGACTCCTTCGCTCGCACTTCATGACGAAATCGGCTGCTGAGGAACGTGGAGTGGAAGACGAGGCCCGCGTTGGCAGTGAACACAAGGTCCGGTAGCCCGGCTTGTGGTGTCATGGTCTCGACGCGAACGCCGAGTGACACAAGCGTGTCGTGCAACTGCTGCCATTGCCGGAACGCGAGCGCGCGCACGGCTCCGAGCGAGCGGTTCATCCAGGGGTTGATCTCGTACTCGATCCCGTAGTGATCCGGCGGGCACATCAGAATTCGCGGCTGCGTTGAACTCGACTGTGACGGCATAACGAACTTCCGTGATTGCAGATTTGCGGGGAGTGTGTTTCCATTTTACCGGACGCAGCAAACGAGGACGCCCGATGCGAACGTTCACACTCCAAAACTCATTGCCGGAAGCAGACATAGGCGGCAACGTCATACGCTTGTGGCTTGCGTCTGGGCTTGTGCGTCTCGGGGCCGTACTCAGCAACAACATCCTCTACAACGAGGGTGGCCTTTGTTGGGACACAACGACGCAGCGCGCGATTTGGGAAGCACCTCTCTGCGACGATATGCAGTCGTACCCCGACCCCGAATTCGACCGCGAACTCACCCGCGTGGTTTATCGCGTTCCTCGCCCTCGGGAGATCTATCAGCCAGGTTACCTTTGCGTTCGTGAACTGACGAGCGGCTCCGAGGTGCGGCTCGATGATACGTCCTTGTGGTTTTCTGTCATAACACCCGACGGGTGCGAGATGTTCGCGTGGGCGAGCCAACTTCGTCGCTGGCGCATTCCGAGTGAATTGGCGGGCGCCGACAAACTCACCCCGAATCGAAAGTGGTCGATCCGCTTGCCGTCCGGCAGAAGCACGGCTCAGCAATTCGACAACATGTTGACGGCGCTTGCCGTTTCGTCAGATGGCAAACGATTGGCCGCAGGCCAAGCCAACGGCGCGGTTACTGTTTGGAATGTCGCGGGGCCGCGCGAGATCGCGAAGATTCCCGCCATCAAGGGAACGAAATACCGCCGATATCTCGCTCACCGGCTCGTTTTTTCGCCCGACGGTACACGGCTCGCGGCAGTTCGCGAGAAACCCCGCGACAAGAAGCGTGGTTACACCGTGTCGGTGTGGGCGCTTCCCGGCGGAAGACAAGAGAAGGGACCGAAGGAGAAGGTGTCAGTCAACGGAGTGGCGTTCAGTCCAGATGGGCAGACACTTCTCACCGCGCGCGACGACAGACGAATCGGCGTTTGGGACACCGCGACCTGGAAACTCCGCCACGAGTACGCCTGGAAGATCGGCAAGCTCTTCAGCGTGGCCTTCTCGCCAGACGGCTTAACGTGTGCCGCGGGTGGCGAGAAGGGGCAAGTTGTTGTCTGGGATGTGGATACGTGAGGGAGAACCGATGCGGGAGTTGCAACTCTACCCGGCGAAGAAACGAAAACTGCCGGACATTGTCCGCAAGCTGCAATTCGTTGCTGGCGGGAGCGAACTCGTCGCCTGGGTTGACCAGGAGAGGAGCGTTCAGGGCAGGTATAACTCTCACACCACGGCGTTGTACGTGTGCGTCCTCGCGAGCGGTGCCGTGAGCCGTGTGGAAAGCCGGGGTTCGGAAGTTTGGGCCGGGCCGATGACTGATCCTGTGAGATCACCCGATGGCCGATTTCTGGTAACGGAAACTCCCTTGGATGATTACGCCGAGTGTTACATCGACATCGAAGACTCTCAGAACCCGGATGAACAATTCGGTGTCTTGATACCGCCCATCGGCTTCGCTGGTCTGTTCTTCACACCGGACAGTAGCTCACTGATCGCGATACGCAACAGCGAAGGATACGCGGACGCCATCTCTGATGTCGCCCGGTTCGAGATGACACAAATCACAACTCCACCGAAACGGTTCCGCAAAGTCAGGAACCCATTCACCGGCGAGTCAATGCAAGTGCCCGCGCGAAATCTCAAGTGGAAGACTCTGATCGCTTCACCGAACTGGCAGCAACTCAACACCGCGGCGCTCTCCGCGGATGGCCGGTTCCTCGCGGTTGGAGAAGTTACGGGCGACTTCCACATTGCGGACCTCAAGACGAAGAAAGTGGTCGCTTCACTTTCGACGGAAGCAAAGACCAACCGCGACCGAGTTACCGTTCGCATCGACTTCGACCCGTCTGCGAAGTGGATCGTTCGGCTGGCCGGTGGGAAACTGTTCGCACATCCGCTGGTGGAGGGCAAGGGATGGAGAACGAAGTCCAC
>JAKEEV010000747.1 GCA_022616395.1 Planctomycetia bacterium
GAGTGATGGTCTTGTCAAAGGGAAACTTATCAACATCTGCCTTTGCTGGCGTGAGCGTGGTGAAGTCGAAAAGATCACCCGTGGTCAATCGCCGGTAGACCCGGACTTCGACGACACCTTTGTTCGCTGTCATTTTCCCGACTTGGTCATCATAGGTCAGGTAAACAGCGTAGCCGTTCACCTTCGTTTGGAGTGGCTCGAAATTGTCTTTTGAAGTGCCGGTAACACGCTTCAGAACGGGTTCGATCTTCTTGGGGTCGATTTCCCCAATCGGCTTGTAGGCCATTCCGCTGGGATCAGTTGCATTCGTCGGGCTGTTTCCAACGTAGCGAAACAGGTTGGGGTCACCAGGCGCGAAGCCCTTGGGGTCTTCCTCGAACCAACGGCCCACGATCGGATCGAACATGAGCAGACTCCTTGACGCCCGAAGAGCGACCGAGAGATGACCACAACCTCAGTTCGGCTACAGGGCGAACGTCTGAACAAACAACTACCAGCGCGCGGCGAAACCCTCAAGCGAAAAGGTTCTCGCGGTTGGAGACGTGGGAAGAGTTTGAGAATCGGCGCTCGCCCCTTTCGCATTGTTGAGTCGGCGAGTAAGCTTTTGGATACTGGCCCTACCCGCCCGCGAGCCACACCAATGAAGCGCTTGTCTGGCTGTCTATTCCTTGCGACCACATTGCTACTTGTGGCGCGGATCGAGGCTGCACCCGAAGTTCAAATCGCTCCCCCTCCGCGCGCGAAAGTCGTTGCGCCGCCGACGCGTCCAACGCCTCCGGTTCCCGCCAACGCGATGCCGCTCTCCCGGCTCTCTCCTGCAAAGGAGATGTTCGATGCGTGCATCTACAAATACCCCGTGAGCACCACCAACCCGAAGTGTCAGGCGTATGTGAATCAGGGATTGGGGATGTATTACTCGTACGTGTGGATCGAGGCGGCCCGCGCGTTCGAGACGGCTCTTCAGCACGATCCGGAGTGCGCGTATGCATGGTTGATGCTCTCGCGGACACTGGAGAAATGGGGCCGAGCTGGGCCGGTGATTTCGCCCAATCTGTTCGTCGGTGGACTTGGCGGGCTGGTGTACGCCAAGTTGCCCGAGCGCGCAGGGAAGAACAACGCCGATTTCGCTCTCGACAACGCTCGCAAGCTCATGCCGAAGGCCAATTCGCGCGAGCAACTGCTTATCCAGGCGCGATTGCAAGAAAAGGGCATGTGGCCGAACGTCGGACCAGATGAGCGCCGAAAGAAAGCCGCTCAGTCACTCGATGAATTGCTCATGCTTCACGACGATGACGAGGAGGGCTGGTTCTGGCGCGCTCAACTCGCTGGTCCCGATGGTCCGCACGCGGCCGCGGTCTTCTACAAGGCGCTTCTTCGCGTCAACCCGCTACATCCCGGCGCCAATCACGAGTTCGTCCACTACTTCGAGAACATCCGTCGGCCCGCGCTCGGCTGGCCGTATGCGGAGAACTACATCAAGTCATCGCCGGGCATTCCGCACGCATACCACATGCAAGCTCACCTCGGCATGAGGATCGGCAAGTGGGGAGTCACGAGCGACTGGTCGATGAAGGCGATTGAACTTCAGATCGCCTACCACAAGTATCAGGGCGTGACACCCGGAGAGGATCACCAGTTCAGTCACCACATGACGGTTCTGACGCAAAGTCTGATTCACGACGGCCGGTTCGCGGATGCAAAGAGAATTCGCAAGTTAGCCGAGAGCTACAAGTACAACTTCCGCAATGAATGGTTGCGCATGGCGATTGCCCAGCGCGACTGGAGCGAAGCGCAGAAGTTCATCGATCAGTTCCGCCGAACGGATAAAGCAACCGGCGCTTACTTCGCCGCGATGGTCAGCCTGGAGAAGGGAGACACCGAGCAAGCAGGCCGCGAAGTGGACACGATCCGGCAAGTTCGACAGACGCGCAAGGCCGACAAGATCCTCGAACGCCGACTGCTGGAAGTGCAGGGACGCTACCTCTGCCAGAAGGGAGACGGAGAAGATGGGCTGAAGATGCTCAAGAAGATCGTGGACGCGACCAAGAACGAATACGCTCAGCATCAGTGGGGCAACGGAGCGGTCTACATGGAGTCGTGGGGCATCGGGGCGCTCGAAGCCGGTAACGCTGGCGTCGCGGAGGAAGCATTCCTTGAAGCTCTGGCCCACGACGCGGGGAGCGTTCGAGGCGCTCTCGGCTTGTGGGCGCTGTGCGCACGACTCGGCCGAACCGAGGAAGCCGCCCGTTATCTGAAACTCGCCAGGCGCATCTGGGCAAAGGCCGACCCGAAGGACTTCTCCGCGTTGCAATCGGTCATGGCCCAGCGCGCAACGAAAGTTCCCAAACCCATCGCCACCGCGACGGGAGACCAATAGTTCTTGGTGAGCGTCGAGCCGTCAGGCCGACGGTGTTTGTTCGTCGAGGCGTCAGCCCGACGGTACC
>JAKEEV010000748.1 GCA_022616395.1 Planctomycetia bacterium
TCGTAGCTCGCATCCAGCGGAAGTTTCCATGCGCGTTCGCCGGCCGCGCGGATCGCGGAGAGGATTTTGTCTCCCCAGGAGTCGTTGTTGGTCATGAGGCCACTTGTTTCGGTGCCGAGTGCCACCATGCACGAGCCGGTGAGTGTGGCGAAGTCCACCAGGAAGTTCGTCTGTTCGGAGGCGAACGAGAGAGCATCGGCCAGGATCAGTCGCCCTTCGGCGTCGGTGTTCAGCACTTCGATTGTCTTGCCGTTACGAGCAGTGAGCACGTCTCCGAGTTTCACCGCGTTTCCGCTGGGCATGTTCTCGACGAGTGCAAGCACGCCGAGGATGTTCACCGGTAAATTCAACTCCGCGATTGCTTGCATCCCCGCGAGGACCGCCGCTGCGCCCGCCATGTCGCACTTCATGTCCACCATGCCGTCGGTCGGCTTGAGCGAAAGCCCTCCGCTATCGAACGTCACGCCTTTGCCCACAAGACCGAGAACCGGCCCGCCAGGGTTTCCGGTGTAACGCATCACGACCAGTCGCGGAGGGCGCAGCGATCCGCGTGCGACACCCAAAAGCGAACCCATTCGCTCTGCCGCGAGACGCGACTCGTCCCACACTTCCACCTCGAAACCAGTCAACCGGCCAGAGTCGGCCGCGAGGGCTGCGAATGTCTCCGGGTAGAGATCGCAGGGAGGCGTGTTCACCAGTTCGCGGGCCAGCCACAGCGAACGCGCTTCCGCACGCACACGCGGAAGTTCCTCCGCGTTCCCACTGACGAGAATAACGTGATTCGGGGCGAATCGCGTCGGTGTGGTCTTGCGAATCCCCGGCCCCTGGCAGCCTTGCGCAAGCCCCACACCAACCGCGAGCGTGAATTCCGGTGCGGGGACATCGAATGCGATCGTGCCAACCTTCTTCGTCGTGATGTGTCGGGCCGCGGCGCTGGCCGCATCGTGCATCGTTCCGCGAGTCGCATCCGCGCGCTTGCCCAGGCCGACGAACAGCAGACGCTTCGTCGCGATGCCGGTTGGGTTCAACACCGGCACGAGTTCGAGGTGCTTGCCGCTGAAGTCCTCGCCTTCACGCAGTTGCGAAAGGAGGCGGTCCACAATCGGGGCGGTGGATGGCTCATCGGCCCACACGCCGACCACGAGCCAGTCGCCCGAGATGCTGATGGGCGATTCGGCGGAAACGTTGAACTGCGTGTTCGGAATGGTAATCACGAGTGAGTTGTGGGCTGGATTGTAGTCCTCACGCTCCGCGTGAGGACTACAATCTACTTTTTCGGATTCACCGGAGCGAACAGCTTCAGTTGCTCCTCGACGCTCGTGACGAGCTTCGGGTCGCTTCGTCTCACTGCCTCAACGAACTTCTTCGCGTCTGCGTTGGGGCAAGTTAAAGCATAGCGAACGATGCACCGGCGGACGATGGGCGCGGAGTGCGTCGGCTTGCCGAACTGAGCGAACACATCGGCGGAAAGATCCCACCAGCCCCACCGGCGAAGGTCTTCGATTGCCTGATCCGCCAAGTCACCGTGCGGCAAAAGCGCAGAGCAACACTTGAGCACTTCCGGCTTGCACGCGTTCCCCTGATACGCCTGGAAGAACCTCACCGTGCTGATCGCGGAGAGCCGAGCCGGATACGGTTGCTTGTCACTGCCCAACACGCTTGTGGTGAACGCCCAGCCATCCTTCGGGGCAAGCAGAACATAGCCCGCGAGCAGTCCGCCGAACGAACCGCTGATGCGTTCGGGCATTGGCGACTTCTTGAGTAACTCCGCCAGGAACGCCGCGTCTGCTGGTCCGCCACTGACGCCCAGAAGGAACGCGAACACGCCCAATCGTTCGCCGGGAATCTTCTCGTCGGCAATGAGCTTGCGCATCACGGCGGGGTCGAACTGCTTCGCGGACTTCACGATGTCCGTATCCGATGCTCGGGCGAACTCCACAAAGGCATCCGCGGCCACAATCGCCTCTGGAGAAGCGAGGTGCTTGAAGAAGAAGCCGAGTCGCGTGGGTGCATCGGCACTCTCCAACTTCGCGGCTGCCTTGAGGTATTCCACAACGGCCAGCGGCGCGGGCACGCCTCCGAAGACATCGAGTTTCCCCTCCGCGACATTGCAGAACACCAGATAGTCCGCGGGCGTATCGCCAATCACCGGCAGATACTGACGCAGGACCAGCACGTTTTGATTTCCGCGTGCGGGGTCGTCCTTGAGTGCCGAGGAGATGTGCAGATCGGTGAAGCCTTCATCCGTCTTCGGGTCGAAGCGCGGATTCTTCAGTTTGCCGTGAAGCACCGCTTTCGACTGCGCATATTGCATGCGGAGAGTCGGTCGCGCGCGGACGTTGCCGTCACAGAAGGTACAGGCCCCCACCGGCGACGCGGTCAACAGCAAAGCGACAGCAACAACAGCGCAGCGCATACACGCATCCCCGAAATGAACCAGCGACCGGGAACCAAACCCGGTCGCCGTGATACACCAAGTGCGAGGCGAATGGGAAGGGGAATCCAGAGGACCGTAATTAGTAATCAGTGATCAGTGATCAGTGATCAGTAATCAGTTATCAGTTTTCTGGAAGAGTGGCGAACACCGATGCCCGATCACCGATGACCGATAACTGATCACTGTTCACTGATTACTGATCACTGCTTACTTCTTCTTCGGAGGAGGCGGAGGAGGGAGCGGCCTCATGTCGTCCCTCAGCAGGTCTTCGAGTTGCTTGACGCGGTTGGGGGTTTCCTTGCGCATCTTCGCGACGAACGCGGCGGCGGCTTCGTTCTTGGGATCGGCCCAGGAGGCCGCGATTGCGAACTTGATGATTGCGCGCATGTTGATCGGCAGCGTGTTGTATGGCTCCTTGTCGGCATACTTCAGCACTTCGCCGGTCATCTCCCACGCCTTCCACTTCCTCAGGTCGTCAATGGGCATGTCCGTCAGGTCCGGGTCAACCATCAGCGCGGACATGCCGTCGAGCATCTGCTTGCGAGTCAGGATTTCCGGGCGATACTCCCAGAAGAACCTCAGTGCCCTCATTGCTCCGTGCTTGACCAAAAACTCGTTCTTCGGGTCGCGGACGAGCGCCATCAGGAACTCGTAACCAGCCTTCGGGTCGAGCAGGATATAGCCCATGAGCATTCCGTCCAGCCCACTGCTAAACCGCGCCTCCTTATCGTCCAGCAGAGCGCGCAGTTCCTTGGCGTGTTCCGGTTTGCCGCAGTGACCGAGCAGAAGCCCATATAATCCGTAACGCGAGGCCCGCGTGTCTGGAGCCTTGAGCCACTTCAGGAGCGTTTCGGCGGGGAGCTTGGGAGCAAGAGGACGCACTTCCTTGTATTCGGCAACCGCGAACTCGTTGTACGCGTCGGCGCTGATCTGAAGTTCGGGCGATTCCAGATGCTCGAAGAAGTAACGCATGCGGGTGACCAGATCCTTGTCCCGCACCTTCAGAGCGCCTTCCACATACGCGGGCAGCTTGCTGTCGGTGGTCACCGCCTCTCCGCGATACGGGTCGATGTCTCCGTTCACCACGTTGAAGAACACCATGTACTTGTACGGCTCCTTGTCCGGCGGAATGAACCGCGGAATGGTGAATGTCTTCTTCCCTTTCACCAAATCGTGCGGCTTGACGATCGCGTCAATTTCCATTTCGGTGGTGCCCCTGCTCGTCCCGATGTCCTTCGGGTCTTGCTTGGGGTTCTTCAATGTTCCAAAGAGGATGAAGTCGGCCTGCGCGACTTCGCTGGTGAGCGTCTGGCCCGATGGCGGTCCGCATCCCGGACACGCGGACGCGGGCGAGATGGAGAAGACCAGGCCGGCGGTAATCAGTGCAGCCAGCGTAAGGCAGCGAGTCAACATGGGTGAATCTCCCCGAATTGGGACAGCGCTATTATTTCGTTGAAGCGCAAGCGGCGGCAAGAAGCAATCGCGACATCCGCGGGGAATCTCACGAAGTCAGACCGGCTTCGAGTTCCGACAACCGTGCTTCAACAAGCTTCAAGGCGGGTTGAACCTGATCGGGCAAACCGGGTGCGATGAACTCCAGGTAGAAGCGACTTTTGCTGGCGGTTTTTCGGCGACCATTGGGAGTGAAGTGCTTGCAATCGGCGAGGTTGTCGTACATGTCCGCGAGTTTGAGCGCCTTCACTTGCCAGGGGGCGTTGGCGAGTTGCTTCCCGTAGGCGTCTTCGCGCTCGTCGTGAGGCAACCGCATATCCTTGGTGAGAGCCGTGACCCAGTTCGCCACTTCCGGCCCGAAGCGCTCAAGAATGTCGTCGCAATCGGTGTTGGTGTCCTCGATGGTGTCGTGAAGCAGAGCCGCAGCGAGCATTCGCGGATCGTCGAAGCCGAAGACGTGCCTCACGGTGAGGCACACGCGAAACACATGACTGACGTAGGGCGTATCGTTGTCTTTGCGAACCTGGTGGCGGTGAGCGCGGGCCGCGAACGCCGCGGCCTCAAATGGCAGTTGGTCAAGCGGAATAGAGTTGAGTTGCATGAGGGAATTATAGCAGGGGATGCGTGGTTGGGTGCCCCCGCCCGCAAGGGCGGTGGGTTCAGAGCCGGAAGCGTCGCGACGGACTCTTCAAGTGACACCCGCCGCCCCTGCGGGCGGGGTTCGCCGTTCGCCTTCTTCACATCTTCGCGCCAATCCACGCTCCAGTTCGCACAATACCCGCGTTCCTCCATCACACCCCGAAGAGCGAGGCACACATATGCGCGGACAATCGTTGTGGGCGGCCGGGATCATCTTGGTTGCGAGTGTCGGGCTATTCGCGTTCACGACACCGGGGCAACCACCGGCGAAGGACGATCCGAAAATCGCTTCAAAGCAGCCGGATCGTGTGTTGCCGGGGCTTCGTCAGGATGGGTTTGTGCAACTACCCAATCAGTGGTCGCTCAAGCCCGCGGGTCGGCATCTCGAAGTGGGCGACTTCCCCGTGAACATCGCGATTCACCCCACCGGCGAGTTCGCGGCCGTGCTCTGTGCCGGATTTGGGCCGCATGAAGTGATGATTGTGGATTTGAACCCCGAGCGCACGCGAGTGCTTTCGCGCGTGCAAATCGATCAGGCGTTCTACGGGCTGACGTGGGGCACCGACGGCAAGCAACTCTATGCCAGCGGAGGAGAGTTTGAAGTGGTTCACGTCTTCAACTTCGAGCAGGGTTACTTGACGAAGGGCAAGGCGCTTGATGTGAGCGTGGGGAAGGATCGGCGCGCGGTGGTCGGCGGATTGAGCTTCGACCCGGCGGGGAAGGATTTGTTCGCAGCGGTTCCCTGGGCGGACGCCATCGTTCGCGTTCCTCTGGTGAACCCGGACAACAAGAAGGTCATTCGCTTTGAACCAGTGGCGGAGAAGAAAAAGCCGGGAGACGGGAGGGGGTTGAAGGGGGAACCCGCGGGGGGTTCCCCCTCACAAAAGGGCGAACCGCCGAGTCCTCCCGACGGCCGCAAGGAAGAGAAAGTGAACGCTGCGGCTCAACCGGCAGAGAAACTCAAGGAGCCGGCGGTCTATCCTTACACGTGTCTCGTTGAACCGGGCGGGAAGCGGTGCTTCGTGAGCTTGTGGGCGCGTGCAAGCGTCGCGGTGATTGACCTGGAGAAGAACGCGGTCGTCGCAACGTGGCCGACCGCCGAACATCCCACCGAGATGCTTCTTTCGCCGAAGGGAGACGCGCTTTACGTTGCGTGTGCCAACTCCACGAAGGTCAGCGTGATTGACCCGGCCACCGGAAAGGGCCTTCAGACGATTCACTGCGCTCTTTACCCCACCGCGCCCAATGGCAACACGCCCAATAGCCTCGCGATGACTCCTGACGGCGCGATGCTCTTCGTCGCCAACGCGGACGCGAACAACTTGAGTGTGTTGAACATCACCGATCGCACAAAAGCCGTGTCGCTCGGATTCATCCCCACCGGCTGGTATCCGACCAGCGTGCGTTACAACGCGAGCGACAAACAACTTTACATCGCCAACGGGAAAGGAATGAGTTCCAAGGCCAACCGAGGAGGGCCGAACCCGATACTCCCGCAGGCCCGCAACCTGAACGAATACATCGGTCAACTCTTCAAGGGCACGCTCGGCATCATGAGAATCCCCACGCCCGAACAGATGGCGGTTCACACCAAGACCGCTTTCGCGTGCAGTCCGCTACGCGCCGAGAACGCCGTGCGAGCCGAGAACCGCGAGGTCGATAACCCCATTCCCAGGAAGATCGGAGGCCCCAGCCCGATCAAGTATTGCATTTACATCGTGAAGGAGAACCGGACCTACGATCAGATCTTCGGAGACATCAAAGAAGGCAACGGCGAGCGGGGCCTGTGCCTGTTCCCCGAATCGGTCACGCCCAATCATCACAAGCTCGCCAAGCAATTCGTCTTGCTCGACAACTTCTACGTGGATGGCGAAGTCTCAGCGGATGGGCACGAGTGGACAATGGGTGCTTACGCAACGGACTACGTCGAGAAAGTCTGGCCGCTCTCCTATCGAGGAGGGAAGATTTTCGGCTACCCCAGCGAGGGCGCGAAGGACGCAGTCGCACGGCCAAGCGGCGGGTACTTGTGGGACAAGTGCATCGAGGCGAAGGTGAGCTATCGCGCTTACGGCGAGTGGGTGAATAACGGCGGGCCGGTGAAGCTCGATGGCACATTCCCCGACGGCAAGCCCGCAGTCAAGGCACTCGAAGGGAAGATCGATCCGCAGTTCCGCGGCTACGACCTGAGTTACCCCGATGTGAACCGAGCCAAGCGGTTCATCAGCGAACTGAAGCGCTTTGAAGCCGCCGGCGAGATGCCGCGCATGCAAGTCATGAGACTACCGAACGACCACACCGCCGGTACGCGTGTCGGGATGCCGACCGTGACCGCGATGGTTGCCGATAACGACCTGGCGCTTGGAATGGTGGTCGAAGCGATCACCAAGAGCAAGTTCTGGAAGGAAACAGCCATCTTCGTGATTGAAGACGACACACAGAACGGCCCCGATCACGTGGACGCTCACCGCTCCGTCGCTCTGGTTATCTCTCCATACACCAAGCGGAAGTTCGTGGATAGTAATCTTTACTCCACGACAAGCATGTTGCGGACGATGGAGTTAATCCTCGGCGTCCAGCCGATGAGTCAGTTCGACGCGGCCGCCAAGCCGATGTACAACTCGTTCACCGCGAAGCCAGACCTCGGCGACTACACGCACGAGGTCCCGAAAGTGAATCTCAACGAGAAGAACAAGCCCGGCATGTTCGGTGGGGCGTGGATGGAGAAGCAAGACCTCGCAAAGGAAGATACGCTCGACGACATCCTCTTTAGCGAGATCATCTGGAAGGCGGTGAAGGGAGCCGATAGCCCAATGCCTCCTCCAGTGCGAGCCGCGTTCTTCTTGCCTCTGAAGGCTCCGAAAAAAGATCACGATGATTGAGAGTAGCCCGCCGCTTTGCGGCGGTTCTTGAGTGTGGTCCGCTCGCTCCGCGAGCGGGTGTCTTGGCGAACCACGAGGGTAGTCGAGCGGGTGGAACTTATACCCGCGACCGTGCCAGTAGTTTCAAGATGGGGTAAGGGGCAGGGCATGCTGTTTTGAGCCCACCTCAGCCAACTTCGCACGGTCAGACGAGGTCGGAGGCTGCGACTCCACAGA
>JAKEEV010000749.1 GCA_022616395.1 Planctomycetia bacterium
GGATCGACTAACACCGTGGGGCTTACGCCTCGACGCTCACAGAAACCGTCGGGCTTACGCCTCGACGCTCACAGAAACCGTCGGCCTGACGGCTAACTCATATCCCTCACCCCAGGTGCCTCATGACCCGCTTGCGATTGTTGCCCGCGCTGGCGCTGGCCGCCGGGCTGTTCGTTGCTTCCAGCTCGTTTGCTCAACCGCCGGCGGCTGGTGGTCAACCCCCTCGACCACCCGGCGCACTCGCTCCGGATACCGCGCTTCCGGTGGTGCCGAAGTCGGCCAGCGCATTCCTCACGCTCAAGGTGTCCGATTTCGTCGAACACCCCGACCTCAAAGCCGTTTTCGCTCAACTCGCCAAGCAGTCCGATGCGCTGTCTGGCATCACGGAAATGATCGGTGTTCCTCCGATGGACTTGGAACGCCTCACGCTCTTCTGGCCGCGAATCGGCACACGCGGGCCGAACGAACCGGTTTTGGTTCTCACCACGCGTGAACCGTTTAACGAAGCGCGCGTACTCAAAGCGCTCAAGGCCGAGGCGGTATTCGATGATGGGTTCGGGAAGCCCAACTATTATCCGGTTCCCGGAGGAGGGAGTTCACCGAAGGCGTATCCGAAATCGGGCGATCCGATTCCGTTCCCCGACCCGCCGAAGGGACCAGGCGGCCCGCCGCCGACTCCCAAAGGATTTGAACCGAAAGGCCCGATCCTTCCTCTTCCGCCCAAGCCGGAGGAAGAAGACCTCTGCGCTGTCAGCGCGGACACCGGACCGGCCGATCCCTTGTTCTTTGCGCTGCATGGTGGGCCGTTCGCCGTGCTGTTCTTGATCGATGACCGCACGCTCGTCTTTCTTCCCCGCGGGCCTGAGAGTAACTTCACCGCCCTGGCGCTGGTGGCCACAACGCTTCAGAAAAACGCCAACGGGCCGCTCGCGGAGGCAATTGCATCCGCGCACAAACACACATTCGCGGCAGGAGTGCATCTGACTCCGCTGTTCCGCGAATTCGACCGCCGAGTGCCGCAGGAACTGGCTCCTTACTCAGCGCTGTTGGCGGCGCGCACCGCGGTTATCACTGGCGATCTGGGCAAAATCGCCAAGCTCAACCTGACCCTGAAGTTCGATGATGCAACCGCCGCCAGGCGCGCGGCTCCAGTGTTGGAAGAAGGCATCGCAACGGTCACTGAAAAGTTCGGCGAATTGGTGGCTCAGTTTAAGCAGAGCCGCAGACCCTTCGAGCAAGCGATGGCTCCATTGCTCGATACGTTCCTTGTGGGGCTGAAGAAAACAGCGGTCAAGGCAGACGGGAGCAATGTCATTGCAACAGCCGACATCAATGCCGGTCCGGTTGCCGCCAAAGCTCTGGGTGAATTGCTTACCGCGATCCAGAGTCAGAAGAAGGCCGCCGAGCGGATGAACAATCTCAAACAGATCGGCCTCGCACTCCACAACTACAACGATGCTCACGGTCGATTGCCTACCAACGTGTACGGCCCCAAGGGGGAACTACTGCTCAGTTGGCGCGTGCAAATCCTTCCTTACTTGGAGCAAGATAACCTCTACCGACAGTTCAAGATGGATGAACCGTGGGACAGCGAGAACAACAAAAAGCTCATCGAACAGATGCCGAAGGTCTTCCAGGCACCCGAACGCAACCATCCGAAAGGACAGACGTTCTACCAGAGTTTCATCGGCCCCGATCCGGTGAAGGGAGTGCGACCCAAGGGCGTTTTCGGCCGGCCGTGGCACCTTCGGGGTGACAAGACCGGCATCCGCATCGTCGACATCCATGACGGCTCATCAAACACCATCGCGGTGATCGAGGCCGGTGATGGAGTCGTGTGGACGAAGCCCGATGACCTTCCTTTTGGTGGTGCGGTTCCGCCTCTGGGAGAAAAACGCTGGAAGACGACACCCGCGCTGCGGTTCGATGGGAGTGTCTTCCTCTGCCCCACGGATTTGAAACCCGAAACGTTCTGGGCACTGGTGACCACCAACGGTGGCGAGGTGGTCGATATCGAAGACCGCCCGAATTTGGGCGGACGACCATTCCCACAACCACCCACAGCGAAGGAACCGCGGCCGAACGATCCCATCAAGCCAAACGAAGCTGAGGAGCGAATTGCCAAGATTCGCGATCTGGAAAACCAATTGGCAAAAGCCGAGGAGAGGTTGCGCGCGGAGGAGGAAAAAGCCAAGGTCGCGGCCGTGGAACTGGATCGCGTGGTGAGGCTCTTCCAGACCGGCAACGCGACCCAGGAGGAAGTCGAGAAAGCGAAGCTCCTGCGGGATCAGGCTCTGGTCCGAGTCGCTGCTGCCACGCAGGAAGTGAAGTTGCTCCAAACCGAGTTGGTAAAGCTCCAGACCGGATTGGGGAAGATGAAGTAAGAAGGTCGTTTTTTGTCTTTACCCCGAAGGGGCAGGGCTTTCAGGGTGTTCAGTATCGTTGGCGTAAGCGCGTCTCAGTTGGGTGTTTCCGGCGTTTTTGGATAGTGTACACGCACGA
>JAKEEV010000007.1 GCA_022616395.1 Planctomycetia bacterium
CTTACTGGACGGATTTTTGCTGTCTAGTAATGGTAGATTGCCAACTGTTGTGTGTGGCAATCTTGGCTATCTGGCAATCTATAGAATGTCGCCAACCCGGCTTTCGACCTTTTGAAACCGTCTCTAGGCACACTCCGTGTGCCGTTGCCTTTCGACTTTGTAAAGCAACGGCACCCAGCGAATGCCTTCAGAGTAGTCATCACGCTCCGCGTGATGTCGCGAGCCCAGCGAGCTAAGAGAACCGCACATCACGCGGCGCGTGATGACTACTCTGAAGAGAACGGCACCCAGCGAATGCCTCTTTGAAAGACCCTACGCTTGACGCGGACGGGTATTCGCTGAACAATAGTCTCAAGTTCTCGCTCCCACACCCACCTACACCCTTGGAGGTGCTGCATGTACTCGCTGCTCCTGCTGTCTGCTCTCGTTGCACCGGACTCCTCGACGATTCGCGGGCAATATGTTGAAGCTCGCACCTGCGATGTGTTCACCGGCTCGTGTTTCGCCAACGCGGACACCGGGCTGACCGGCAAGAATGCCGTGATGGCCTGGAAGATTGATTCCGGAGCCGTTGACGGCGTGAAAGTCGATGGCCTGGGCGTTGTCGTGATCCTCTCCGCGACCGATACGCTTGGCCTGAAGCAATCCGGGCCCGGTCGCTCGGTCATCATCGTTGACGAAAAGGCCACGAAGACTCAGCGCGAAGCGCTCGTTGCGTTCGCCAAGACTCAGACGGGCAAGCTCACCGGTGAAGTGGTCGCGGTTCACGCGGCTCCGTTCTCACTGAACATCTGCGAATGCGCGGGCGAGAGCTGCGCCACACTCAGTACGGGCACGGTCAAGATTCAGACGCGCTGCCTCAACGCAGACCACGACAAGGCGTGCGGCAACGAAACAACGATGTACCCGCCGCTGGCCAAAGGCGTGAAGGCCAACGCAGCACTCGCGGTCGAACACACCTACACCGGCAAGGATCTCAACGAGACCTGGAAGGACGGCGGTCGCCGAGGCGCGTTCGTCGGCTCGTTCGTGACACGGTAACCCGTCGGTCGTGGTGAGTGGTGAGTGAAAGACACAGAAGTCGCTGCCTTTCACTCACCACTCACCACTCAGCACTCACTTTTAGGAGTCCCCATGTTCCTCCGCACACTGCCTCTCTTCGCCCTTCTGATGCTGGTCGCTTCTGCTGAGGCTGCCGACACGAAGATGACCGTGAAGGTCGAGGATACAGTTCCTCCGAAGGAGTTGAGTGAGGCGGTGCGCGATACCCTCGACAAGAAAGCGATGGACGTCTTCAACGAGAAGGGGAAGTTATTTTGTACCGTGTGGGCGGTCAAGTCGCTTGATTCAAAAGCAACTCCGGAGCAAGCGAAGGCCGGACTGAAGTACACGCACCTCGAAGAGACAACAGTTGTCGGCGCGGTGAAGTTCGCGGATACATGGGTGGATTACCGCAAGCAGAAGATCAAGCCGGGCGTCTACACGCTGCGGTTGGGACTGCAACCGATGGACGGCGACCACATGGGCACGGCTCCTTACAACGAGTTTTGTCTGTTGTGCCCCGCGGACCAGGATAAGAAGCCGGAACTGCTCGATGTGAAGGAACTCTACGAACTCAGCGGAAAGTCCACGGCTCGCAAACACCCCGCCTTGATGATGCTCTTCCCCAACAAGACAGCGGCGGAAGCACCCGCGGTGGAAGCGAAACCGAAAGAACACGTCGTTCTGAGTTATCGCGTGCCAACCAAGGCCGGGACAGAGAAGAGTCACCTCGGGTTCAGCTTAACCATCGTGGGCGTTTCGTCGGCGGAGTAGCCTTATGCGCTCGCTGCTTGCCGAACTGAACACGGCTTTAGCCCGGCGGTTACCATGTGTTTACTGCGCGGTGGTCGAAACACGCGGAAGCACTCCGCAAAAAGCCGGCGCCGCGATGCTCGTCTATCCAGACGGCTCGCAGGCGGGTACGCTCGGCGGCGGATGCGTTGAAGCAGAAGTGAAACGCCGGGCGCTGCACGGACTCAACGACACCCGCAAGCCCGAAGTGCTCGCGTTTTGCCTTGATGACGACTACGGTTGGGATGATGGGCTTATTTGCGGCGGGCGAATGACCATCCTCGCTCAGCCGCTCACTTCCGATGGCGCGATGCTCGACCTTGCAGCCCGCTACTACCACCACTTACACGATCTTGCGGCTCGCGGAAGCGGCTACACAGAAGCGGTCGTGATTGGTGACGCTCTTGGGCTTCCCATCGGCGACCGCTACTTGTTCGATTCGGAAGGAAAGTCTGTCACGCAACTCGCCGAACGCCCCGCGTGGGAAACAATCGCAGCGCACCTCGCGCCACTGCACAGGCATCCCAAACCCGGAACGAGACAGGGCATCGCATACATGCCCGCCCAGCCGCGCATCACGCTTCTGCTTGTTGGGGGTGGTCATGTTGGGCAAGCGGTAGCCAAGCTCGCTTCGGAAGTCGGCTTCGACATCTGGATATTGGATGACCGCGACAAGTTCGCCAGCCCCGAACGCTTCCCCACTGCCAGCCGCCGGATTGTCGGCGACATCGGAACGACTCTGCGCGATCTCGCTCCCACGCTCACTCCTCACACGTTCGCGGTGATCCTCACACGTGGGCACAATCACGACGAGGAAGCTCTCTATCACCTCGCCCCGACCGCGTGCAGTTATGTGGGCATGATCGGCAGCAAGCGGAAGATTCGGATGATCTTCGAGGATTTGGTCGCTAAAGGAATCGCCTCCGAAGCACTCGAACGAGTTCACGCGCCGCTCGGGTACAACATCGGCTCGCAAACAGTGCCGGAAATTGCAGTGAGCATCGTTGCGGAGTTGATCGCCTGCCGCAATGTCGGCGGAACGGACGCGGCTCGTTGGAGTTGGAGCCGTAAGTAGGACAGGCTGGACACCTGTCTGTCTTCATGTAGGACAGGCATCTTGCCTGTCATTGCTTGCGACAGGCTGGAAGCCTGTCCTACAAACAGAGACAGGCATCTGGGTGTAACCAAGTTTTCTGGGTCAAGACCCAGCCGGCTAACGCCGGCGGTTCGACAATGCCCCGTCGAACCGTCGGCGTTAGCCGGCTGGGTGGCGAGTTACCCAAGACAATCTGGATGCACCCAGGCAGCTTGCCTGTCCCACTATTCCATTGCGGGAAATGGCCGCGCCGCTTATACTCCAACCAACTCTCCGTAATGCGTGCCGAAGACGAGACTTCCCCAGACATCTCACAAGTCTCGTTGCCAAGCCCGCATACAAGCTCTCCCTACGTCCCACAGGAGGACGTGTTATGGCTGTTCTTGCGCCTGCGGCCGATCCGGTCGTCCAAACCGCTCTGGAGCTTCTCCAGGGAGTCTGGACATCGGTTGCCGGTCCGCGGGAAGCCCGGTTACTGATCGCCGGCTACCGATTCACCTTTGAGTTTGTCGGCGGCGACATCTACATGGGCACATTCGACCTTGCGCCCGGTCAGATGGACATGCACATCGACGAGGGGCCGCCCGAACACGCGGGCCGCTTCTCGCGCTGCATCTACCAGATCGAAGGCGGTGTTCTGCGGTGGTGTCCTGGTCGCCCCGGCTCCGACCGTCGGCCCGCGACGTTCCCCGATGTCGATGACCCGCGCTATCTTTCTCTTGTCTTCCGACGAGCAGCTCGTCCCAATCGCGGGAAGTAGTTTGCCCGACTCGTACGGCCGTTCTCCCCGGCCCCCCGCTCCTCCCTGTGTTCCGCTTACTCCCTACTTGGTTTTCGTGCATCTCAAAGACCGCCAGAAAGGTGAACTCAATGAGCGTCGCCGTTGCCGAACGCCCCACTCGCACCGCGGAACCTCAGAAACAGCCCGCGGAGACTCAATACCAGTACCCCGGAATCCCCACCACCTGCGACGGAGCCGAAGCGGTCGTTCACGTTGAAGTGAGGATCAGCCAGGCCGCTGGTGCCTATCCGATTACTAGCTCCACCACGATGGGTGGTGGGTTCAACTCATTCGTGATGAATGGCGCGAAGAACTTGTGGGGCGACCAGTTGATGTTCTTCGAGCCGGAGAGCGAACACTCCGCCGCGGCCGTGTGCGAAGGCTTCGCGGTCGCCGGTGGCCGCGTGACGAACTTCACCAGCGGCCAGGGTCTGGTGCTGATGAAGGAAGTGCTCTACACGATCAGCGGCAAGCGCCTTCCCGTTGTCATGAACATCGGCGCACGCGCGCTCACGAGCCAGGGACTCAACGTCCACGCGGGTCACGATGACGTGATGAGCGTCGCGGACTGCGGTTGGGGCATGCTCTTCGCGCGCAACGCGCAGGAAGCCGGCGACTTTTGCCTCATCGCGCGCAGAGCCGCGGAAGCGACTCAGACTCCGTTCTTTAATGTGCAGGACGGCTTCCTGACGACGCACACTGTCGAAACAGTCCGCCTCATCGAACCGGAGTTCATGAAGGAGTACATCGGCGATCCGAAGGAAAAGCTGACGAACCTGATGGATACCGCCAACCCGATGATGTCCGGCGTGGTGCAGAATCAGGACTCCTACATGAAGGGGAAGATCGCGCAGCGCTGGTACTACGACCGCGTCGTGCCGGCGCTCGAGGACGCGTTCGCGGAGTTCGGCCGTAAGACCGGCCGACTCTACGGCAACGTCGAGAGCTACCGCTGCGAGGACGCGGAGTACATCCTCGTCGGCATGGGCTGTTACATGGAGACCGCGAAGGCGACGGTCGATTACCTTCGCGACGTGAAAAACATCAAGGCCGGCTGCTTAACGGTGTTCGTGTTCCGACCGTTCCCCGCGAAGGCCATCGTTGACGCGCTGAAGGGCTGCAAGGCGTTCACCGTGTTCGAGCGAATGGACGACCCCTTATCGACGACCGGTAATCACCTCACGCGCGAGATCAAGGCCGCGTTCTGCGATGCACTCACCGGGCAGAACGATCAGGAGAAGATCGACCGCATTCCGAAGATCTATCACGGTGCCGCGGGTCTTGGCAGCCGCGACGTGCGGCCGGGCGACATCATCGCGGCGTTCCACAACATGATGATTGATGGCCCGCACTTCTTCTGCGTCGGCATCGACCACAAGAGTGCCCTTCCTCGCAAGGACGATCCAGACTTGCGGCCAAAGGGTGGCTTCTCGATGCGCGGACACTCCGTCGGCGGCTTCGGAAGTGTCACGACGAACAAAGTGATCGCGACCATCGCCGGCAACGTCTTCGGTAAGGATGTGCAAGCGTATCCGAAGTACGGCTCCGAGAAGAAGGGGCTGCCGACCACTTACTACCTGACCATCGCGGAGACGCACATCAACATGCACTCCGAACTGGAGAAGGTCGAGTTGCTCTGCGTGAACGACCCAACCGCGATGCTCAGCCCGCTAACACTGAAAGGATTGGTGCCCGGCGGCGCGGTGTTCATGCAGTCGCCTTACGCGGACGCGGCGGATGTATGGAAACGCATTCCACACGAGAACAAGCACACGATCCGCGAGAAGAAGATTCGCGTGTACTACTGCGACATGGTCCGCATTGCCCGCGAAGTCGCGAGCGAGCCGGACTTGCAAATGCGTATGCAGGGCATCGTACTCTTGGGCGCATTCTTGAAACTGACGCCTTACGCAAAGGAAGCGGAGATGTCGGATGAGCAGGTGTACGCGGGCGTCGAGAAGGCGCTGTTCAAGTATTTCGGCAAACGCGGCGCTCAGGTGGTGCAGGACAACATGGTCTGCATCAAGCGCGGCTACGGCGAGATGCGCGAGATTCCGCAAGACGTGATCTTTGCTCAGTGATGTCCCAGTAAATGCCCGCGATGTGAAGCGGAGGCGGTAATGTTGATGGTTCGCTTTCCAAAAGCCGAGCGTGGCAAAGCCTGGCGCGCGATGATTGAAATCGGGCCAGTCCGGCTGATCGCCTCGGACCCAATCTATGAGGTGCTCCCCGCGCACGTGGAAATGTTGACCACACGCGGGTTCTGCTTCGAGTTGGTTACGACGCGACCGCGTCCAACGGAGAAACGCCGGCATGGCACGGCAAATTAGAAGCATCGATATCTATCTGCCTCTCGATTACAACGACGGAAGCGCCATCCCTGAATCAAAGTATGCCTCGGTTGAAGACGAATTGTTGAACCGTTTCGGTGGGTGACATCAACCCAGCGCGAGTTTCCACTTCGGGGTGTTTGGGAGTCAGCGGGCGATGTCTACCGCGATCGAGTTGTTGTGTTCAGCGTCATGGATTTTCGCCAAGAAACGCAGGAAACCTGCTTCCGCTATCTTGAGAAACTGAAAACTCGACTCAAGAAGAAGTTTGAACAACTGGAGATTCTGATTACCGTGGCTGACTTGTTGGCCATTTGAGACCCAAGACTTTGATCGGCCACAGGAGGCGCTGATGGGCACCGTCGTCCGGGATTGGAACGAACGTTGTAGTTGTGGCAGCGGCAAGAAGTACAAGAACTGCATGAAGTATCACGACTCACTGCGTGAGTTCTTCTACACGCCTGCCGCACCGAGGGAGCGACACCAGGCGGCACCGTCTCAACGGGCCCCAACTCTACAGCCACCGGGCAAGGTCGAACAGAGTGAGCCGCGCGAAATCGAAACGACTGCTGAGCATCCGTTCTACGTCTACGGAAAAGGCTGGACCTCTCTGAACCAGATCAAGCCCGGCGAATGGATTCGCAGCGAGGACGGGCGGGTGCAAGTTGGTGCAGTGGAGAACACCGGACGGTGGGAGAAGGTCCACAACTTCCGCGTGGCCGATCACCACACATGCTTCGTTGGGGCACCCGAATGGGGCTTCGCCGTCTGGGCGCACAATATGTACACGCCACAGCAACTCGCTGCCATGCGTGCCCATCCAGACCGACAAAGAGTCCTCAACGCGATTCTGGACGCTCATGATGCTCTGCCCAACCCGACAGCGACTTCAACTGAGGTGATGAACCGGGTTCGGAGCGGGCAACTGGAGGTGCTTTTCGATGATACAATACCACCGGTTGGTGGTTTGGCTCCGGGAGAAAACCCTGTCATCCTCGGAGGACAAGGAATCCTGGGTAACCCACACCTGCCCGCTGATCAAATCCACAGCATGATGCTCACAACGGTACACGAAGGAGTGCATCATCTCGATGTCGTTGCTGGGAGGAGTCTGCCCGGCGCGGCGGCGACAGTCGAGCAACGGTTCTTCACCGAACTGCACGCCTACACCGCGGAGTACGAACTGGCTCACGGAAATGGTTTGAGCCGTCTACTTGCCCCTGAATTTCTGGGCGCACGTCATTTGGATGACATCGCGATCGGCGTCCTCACAGTGGAAAGCCAACTCGCCCCCGCTCTTACCAAACTCCCCGGAGTGGAGCAGAGCGTGGTCCAGCGGGTCAGTGCGATGTTCCCAAACGTCCCCTGCAAGACCCCTTGACCATCCTGAGGCGTCCCATGACTATGTCTACTTGGCGAGCAGGAGAAATCCCTCTCCCAGACGGGGTCATCGCGATCGATGTGTCTGGGTCCGGACGACTCACCCGCCAATTCGTGTCGTTCCAGAAACACGGCGTTAGCCACGAGATCAGCTCACTGAGCGAGTTGGCAAGCGTCTTACATTCGTCGGGCGCGGACACCGAGAGTTTGGCCGCGACGGATCCGAGCGGATTCGCTTATCTCTTGTGCCTTCTCTCCGGCAGGCCACACCACATCTTTCCCCGCGAAAGCATGTGGCCGGAACTCGAACAACACTTCGCCCTCGAACGATCTGCTTGCCAACCTCGCGTGACCGACGGCAAGTTTCAGTTCGTGGCTTATTCGCAGTACATGCCAACACTGAAAGTCAGTCGGCTCACTGTTGATCTGAAAACGCTTCAGGTCACCGAAGAACCCCTCGTCAGTGCCCCTTGGCCCCCAACCGCTTAACGAGGACCATGCTGAATCTGTTTGGACGGCCCTCACGATTAGCGTACTCGTTCTCCCAGGAGATACTTGAAAATGCCAACTGCAACACTCCCCAACGCCCCGTCGATGAACGCGGCGAGTGACAAAGACCCCTTCAATAACAACTGCTACGGCACGCTCGTTGACCGCGAATACAAACCGGTCAAGCTGAAGTCCGCGGTGAGCCTGCCGGTGCTCGATGTCAACGACTTCAACGAGCGGATCATTCGCGGATACGAGGAGGGCTACGGCGAGAGCGAGCTGCCCGCCGATCTCACGCTCGCGCGGTCGCTCATTCCGGCCGGGACTGCGTCGCTTCGCGATTTCAGCTACATCGCGCCGGAAATTCCAGAGTACATCCCCTCCAACTGCACCGGTTGCATGGACTGCGTGACCGAGTGCCCGGACACCGCGATTCTCGGCAAGGTTCTGGCCGAGGATGAGTGGGAGCAGAAGCTCGCGAGCGTGCCCGAAGCCGACCGCGAGATGTTCAAGGCTCAGTGGTCGCGCACCAAGAAGTATTACGACGGCGGGAAGAAGAAGCAGGGCGTCGGCGGGATGTTCAACATCATCATCGACCCGTCGAAGTGCAAGGGGTGCGCTGAGTGCGTCACCGTGTGCGATGACGATGCGCTCAAGATGATCGCGAAGACAGATGAAGTGATGATCAATTCCCGCAAGAGTCACCGGCTCTTCAAGAACATGGGACCGAGCAACGAGAAGTACATCAGCGGCAACCTGCTCATCGACATGATGCTCAAGGAGCAGACCCACATCTACACCGGCGGGGCCGGGTCGTGTGCCGGCTGCGGCGAAGGAACCGCGCTACGAATGCTCTGCGCCGCGACCGGCAGCAAGCACGGCGAGCAGTGGGGCATCGTCGCGGCAACTGGCTGCAACACGGTGTACACCTCGACATACCCGTACAACCCGTACATGGTGCCGTGGACGAACTCACTCTTCGAGAACGCACCTACCTACGCGATTGGCGTGCGGATGCGCTGGGACCAGATGGGCTGGAAGAACAAGCCGCTGTGGGTCGTTGGCGGTGATGGCGCGATGTACGACATCGGCTTCCAGGCGCTCTCGCGCCTATTCGCCAGCGGAATGAACATCAAGGTGTTCGTGCTCGACACGCAGGTGTACTCGAACACCGGCGGGCAGGCTTCCACCGCGAGTTTCACCGGTCAGAACACGAAGATGAGTGTTCACGGCAACGCCTTCGGTGGCAAGCAGGAGCGCAGAAAGGAAATCGCGCAAATCGCGATGATGCACCCACGAACCTACGTCGCGCAGACCACCTGTGCTCACATCAACCACTTCTACAAGGCGGTGTTGGGCGCGATGGAGTTCGACGGCCCGGCGATTGTGTGCTGCTATACGACCTGCCAGCCGGAACACGGCGTCGCGGACAATATGGCCGGCGAGCAAGCGCGCCTGGCGGTCGATACGCGGGCATTCCCGCTCATCATTTACGATCCCCGCGCCGGCGACACAATCAAGAGCCGCATCTCGCTGATGGGCAACCCGAACATGAAGGGCGACTGGTTCATCCATCCCAAGACGAACCAGGAAGTGACCTTCGTCGACTTCGCCCGCAGCGAGGGCCGTTTCGCCAAGCACTTCGACAAGGACGGCAACCCATCCGAAACGCTGCTTTACGCCAAGCAAGACCGCCTCGAAAACTGGCACACGCTCCAGGACTTGGCCGGGCTGAGGTAATGAACTCATCGAGCCTCCTACAGCCAGTGGGAGGCTCGACGGCACGAGATAGACTCAATACATGAGGACTCCCAACGTGGGTTTCTTCACCTATATCAGGAATGTGGTTTCTGGACGATTCGCCCATTGGAACGACACTCACAACCGAGCTCTTACCGAGCTTTTGGAGAGTTCTCGGCAATTCCCAGACGAAATGAGGCTTCCCCTCCACACGTTCGCTCTTCGGCTTTTGCCCCTCATGGACGTACTTATCGGACCAGATAAGGGCTCGGAGCGCCTAATCAAGAAGGATCCCCTCCAGATTACACGGGAGCAATTCGCCCGAATGCATACGGTGATTCTCGAATACCTTGTTGGGATCTTCCTCCGACGCAATCCCTCATTCTCGGACCGCTTGAAGGAAGGTCTTGTGCTTTTGAGGTGTCGTAATCCTGATCAGTCACGGCTCTTCCAAATCATCACGGGCATGAAGGAACCCAATCTGATGGTTGCCGGATGCGCACTTTGGGAAGAACTTGTCGCAATCGCAGACTCAAAGCAAGGCACAACGGCGCTCGATGCGTACCCCGTTACTTGCATCTTCGGTAAGATCGGAGTCGATGCCATCACCGACATCGAACAACAACTTTCGTCCCGCCCACGTTGACACACTATTTGAACGCGCCAAGTGCCACTCAGTGGAAGGTCCAGCAATCAGCGTTTGCGATATGGGGTGATCAGCGAACGAGGCACATCGGTCTTGCCGTTGCCAGCGCACGAGTGTACACTTTATCTGGTACGCTGTTCAGAGGCCATTCTTGAGCCTGCGCAAGAAAGGAGACCAGTATGGACCGCTTCGAGCTACCCTACCCGATTCGTCAGCGCCAGAACGGGTGGGAAGTCGTGTTGATGGACGGGAACTCTTTTTGGCGTTATGTCCTCTGCGACACACGAGAAGAAGCAGAGTCCGTTGCAGATGCGAGACCACTTTACTATCTCGCAATGTGCGGCAGGCGTGCCGAAAGAAAACGAGTTCAGCGCTGCCTTGAGGCGCTCCACCGGCACGGTGTTACTGCATACGATCTACTTGTGCGGCGGGTCATGTCGCTCGCTTCTTGAGAGATGTTCGGATCTGCTGCCATGTCCACACCACTCGCCACGCACGACCACACACCCGACAGTCTCCCTGCCGCGCTGGAGTTCATCAAGCGCACGCGGTGGGAGTTGCGTGAACTGCGGATGGTTCGCGTGTGGAAGGATCGCTACCAGATCATTGATGTGAACAAGGACTACTTCGAGATTTGCGGAATCGGCTACCCGGATGCCGATATTGTTCCGCTACTGCGAGCGGTGAATGCGGCCTTCGATCCCGCGACCATTCACGACCCGACCGACGCGGAGTACAAGGAGTTCCTCACCGGTCGCCGATACACGTGGGCACACGATCGCGTCATGTGACGATGTGACGATGACCGATTGAGCCTTTTTCGCTTGCTCATCAATCCCCGCCGACCAATAATCACTACGCTCTCTCAACTCTTCAGTATCGGTCTGCTCGCCTGGACCGAGCGCCTTTCCCGATCCAAATCGGTCGAGGGATCGCCCGCACATGACCTGAAGACAGGAAAGTAACCAAGCGTCACTTCACCAGGAGAATTCATGAACCGCTTATATTCCCTCGCTGCGGTCGCACTGATCGCGACGGGTGCAGCCTTCGGTTGGCTGGTCAATCGGCCCCAACTGCTCGCCGACACCCCGACTC
>JAKEEV010000750.1 GCA_022616395.1 Planctomycetia bacterium
CTCGAAGCGCTCATCCCCGACCCGGCAATCTACAAGTTTGAGACGGGTACCGGCTACGAAATCCGCCCGGTTCTCAGTCCGGATGGGCAATCGGTAGTGTTTAACTTCGACTATATGTATACGACCGACGTGCGCGAACCGGTGCGCGCTGATGAGAAACACCTCGGCCGCGTCCGCAGACACTTCATCCATACCGACGTGCAACTTGGCAACTATGAACTGCGTGAAGTGAGCAAGTATCAGGTTGCGATCAAGGTCGCGCGAACCGCGAGGGGCGTCCAACTGCTTCAGGACATCCCCGGCATCGGCGTGCTCTTCCGCCCGTTGCCAAGCGCGGGTTCCTCGCTTCAACAGAACCTGATCTACGCGCAGTCAACCATCTTCCCGACGCTCTTTGACCTGATGGGGTTGCGGTATGCCCCGGCGGTCGCGGACCTCGATCCGCTTGGCGAGCGGCTCGGCGAATTCTCAGCGCGCTATCGTCGGCTCGATTTGGAGCAGCGAATCTTCGACATCGGAGCCACTCGCGTAGACGATGCGCTCCGAACGCCGTGGGGCGAACGCCGAGCCGATCTCTACCGCCCGCAGATCAACTTGCCGGTGCGTCATCCGAACGATTACATCGGACCTGGGCTGCGTCTGCGGGATGGGCACCTGATCGAAGGTTACAACCCGCAGATGGCCTACCCGGAAACAAGGCACACACCGAGTATCTCTCCCGAGAGCCGACCGAAACCCTACAACCTCTACGCGCCGTACCCCGATCCGATTACGAGCATTCCGGGGGTTTACCCTCCTGGGGCACCGACATTCATCACACCGCCGCCAGGACTGCCGCCGTATCCGCAACCACCGAAGCCATCTATACCGTACCCCCCACCTCTCATGAACCCGCCGATCCCGCCGGGTACCAACGGTACCAACAGGTATCCTCCGCTTCCTACGTACACGAATCCGCCGGCCTCGAATCCGCTGGGCAGAGAGTTGCCCGCGATTCAACAACCACCGGTGATTACGCCCGGATTCCGGCCCGCGCCCACGGGGCCGATGACGCCGATGCCAACGCAACCGGTTCGGCCTCCGTTGCCGATTTCACCAGCACCGCAATCGCTCCCTCCAGCGACATTCCCACCGGCCACACTGCCGCCGGTGCAACCACAGCCGCAACCGCGACCGCCCGCGACTCTTCCTCCGATCGGCAGATCGCCTTCCGGGCTACATCCGACGAGCGGAGTGATGCCCTTGATCCCGACACTCCCAGCAGGACTGTCCACGACGCCGGTGCGATCGCCGCAACCGGTTCCGGTGCCCACGCTCTCCCCGCCACCGCTTCCGGGGAGGTAAGAACGTGCCGGTTGTCCCGGCGCTGATGGGTGTTGCCTGCTCCGTCTCCGCGCGATGGTCCGATTCACCGGGCGCGCTCGACTACGCGAGACGAAGTTGCCGGATGAACCGGCGGAGGTCGCCGGGGTGACATCCGAGGGGCGGGCAATGACACGGAAGGTTATCAGGGTCGGAGCGATTGTGATGATGGTTGCGGGTTTGTGTGTGTCGGTGAGCCAGGCGGAATGGCCCAGACACACCGCCAGGCCAAAAGCGCGGTGCGGGATTCCGGGCTACGACTACCGGCTGACTTCGACAACCCCCGCGCCAACCGCGACCGCAGTGAGCTTGACGAAGGTGAACGTGACTCCGGCCGCGGTACCAGGACAGCCCGCTCGGCCGATCACCCTGATGTACCAGTTGGTCGAGTCTCGGATTCAGGTGGATCACTGCTTTCTGTCGCGGGTCGCGGTGGCGTTGCACGAGGACGGATCGTACCAGATAAGTTTCCGCGCCGACCAAAACCCGCAGCCGGGAAACGACCTTCGCTCGCCGCTGAAGCCGGGCGAGAAGCTGAACATTCCGCTTCAGACATCGCACCTGAAGCGGAATCTCTTTGTGGTGAAGGTGCGCGGATTCGCGGCCTCGCCCGTTCGCCCTGAGCAACCGAACCTGGCTCTCGGCGCGCCGGTGGTGGTCGAGTTCCCGGTTCAGGAGTTCTGGGTTCAAAACGGCGAGCCGGTCAGCAAGAGCATCAACGGATACTCAGCAGCGGTACAGAAATACTTCCCGCTGATCGACCGGATCGAAGTGGAGTTCACATACAGGTGACAAGAGAAGGAGCGGCCATGCGGGGGCACGGACGCAACGGTGTGTGGGTTGCAGTGGCACTGGCGCTATCGGTGACATCGACCGGTTGCCTCGGCAGGCTGTCGGCGGATGGAGTGACGATCACTCCGCACAAGCCGGGCGATGCGATTCGGCCCGCGGCAGCGCCAGTGCCTCCCACGCAGGAAATCGAAATCCTCGACCCGAACGTTGATCCCACTGGCCAGCCAACGGTTGTCCGGAGTGGCTTTCCAATCGCAAACTCCACCGACCCGACTCTCCCCGCGCTGCCCGCTGCGATTCCACAACAGCAGATCGATATTCCGCCCGCGATTCTCGTTCACCGCTTCTACTACACCGGAAACCGCTCGTTCCAGGGTCCGATGCTTCCCGGCGGACCGCTGATTGTCTCGGTGAATCACCCAAAGACATTGGAGCGTGTGTACGTGCCCATTACGATGCCGCCCGGCGCGCCACGCGTCATTTACACCGACGACACCATCCGCTACGACTTCGGCCCGCAGTCGGTTTCGCTGATCTTCGGGCCGTGTGGAAACCCACGCGTGCAGTATGGGCAATCCACCAACGCGCACGAGAACACGCGCAAGAGAGTGGAGACCAGGCGAAGCGAAACGCTCGCCTGGGTTCAGCGCACCGGCATTCCACAAGGTCTTCAGCGCTTCAAGAACGAAACGAGATCGGCCTTCGGCGCGGTCGCGGATCGAATCAACGACGCCGGGAAGTTAGTGATGGATGCATTCGGTAACCTGTTGCAGTTCATCCCCGGTTCGCAATTCCTGCGCTCATCGCCTGAGGAACAAGCCGTCCGCGAACAGGAACGCTTACAGCGCCTGGCCGATACTCGCCCGGACATCGACAACACGTTCATCCCGCGTGCGCCGTGAAAGTAGGACAGGCATCTTGCCTGTCATTGTTTGAGACAGGCTGGAAGCCTGTCCTACAGGAAGACGCCCCTCACGGAGCGAGTCGCCTACCTTCAATCCCAGTAGTAGCAACCACCTGCTCGCCTTGATACTGTTGGTGTGCGGAATCAGCTTCTTCGCACCAACAGTGAGGCGAGCCATGTCTCGATTTCTCTTCACAATCGCGATTGCGCTCCTTGCCAACTCCGCGTTCGCCGCTGAGCGAGCGCCGAACGTGGTCGTCATCCTGGCTGACGACATGGGGTACGGCGATCTTGGTTGTTACGGCCACAAGTCGATTCGCACGCCGAAGATTGATAAGCTCGCGGCCGAAGGAATCCGCTTCACGGATTTCTACGTCACGCACCCGTATTGCACCCCAACACGAGCGGCTCTACTCACTGGCCGACATCCGATCCGCACCGGTATGACGCGCGTGCTGTGGCCGCACAGCAAGGACGGACTCGACGCGGAGGAAGTTACGCTCGCGGAACTCTTCAAGAAGCAGAAGTACGCGACCGCGCTCTTCGGCAAGTGGCACCTCGGAAGCCTACCCGAACATTTCCCGACCAAGCACGGCTTCGACGAATGGTTCGGAATGCCGTGGCCCAACGATCAGGACGACAAGCACTTCCTCACCAAGAAAAACAAGTGGGACTGGGGACCGCTTCGGCTGTATCGCAACGACAAGCTGGTGGAGAAACCCGCGAAGCAGGAAACACTTACTGAGCGCTACTTCGGCGAGGCAATTCGCTTCATCACCGCGAACAAGACCAAGCCGTTCTTCGTGTTCATACCAACTTCGATGCCTCACCTGTGGCTGGCCGCGAGCGACAACTTTAAAGGCAAATCGAAGCACGGTTTGTATGGAGATACCATTGAGGAGATAGATTTTTATGTTGGTGAATTGATGTCTACACTCAAGAAACTGGAACTCGATCAGAATACCGTCGTGGTGTTCTTCTCGGATAATGGGCCAGTAACAAGTCACCAACAACTTGATCCGAAAGACCCGAAAGGCTCGGCGGGAGTGTTGAAGCTCGGCAAGGGAACGACGTGGGAGGGAGGTATTCGCGTGCCGTGTATCGTGCGCTGGGGTGGTCAGATTAAACCGGGGCGCATCGAGAAGCGACCGGTGGTTGTGATGGATCTGTTCACCACACTCGCGAGCGTCGCGGGGTGCGAACTTCCGAAGAACGTCAAGCTCGATGGCCGCGACCTCACGCCTCTGCTCAAGCTCACTGGTCCGGTACCGGAAGCGGATATCTTCTTCTATGCACGGGAGAACTTGCAGGCGGTTCGTTCCGGGAAATGGAAACTGAAGTTGCCGATGAAGGGCATGCCGAAGGCACCAGACCCGAACAAACAGAAGGACACCCCGCTGTGGCTCACGGACCTGGAAGCCGACCCCGGCGAGAAAACCAACCTCGCCGAGAAGTTCCCGGACAAGGTCAAAGAGTTGGAGGAGAAGATGGAGAAGTGGAAGAAGGATCTGGGCGCGGTTCCCAAACCGAAGGTGTAAGAACGTAGGACAGGCTGGACACCTGTTATTGCGAATCTGAGCCGGAAGCGTCAGCGACGGTGTTTTCTCTTGGCGACTTCGCGGCGTTTTGGGTAACCCGTCGCTGACGCTTCCAGCTCAGATCAAGAGACAGACATCTTGCCTGTCCTACTTTCACCTTCGGGTTGACAGCGCGCTTCGTGGTGGTGTACCACTTGTGCTTCCGCATGGACGCACTCGATGGTTATCACCCAGACTCCGCTGCGCGTGAGCTTCCTCGGCGGCGGAACGGATTACCCCGAACACTTCGAGACTCACGGCGGCGCGGTTCTCGGCACCGCCGTGGACAAGTCGTGTTACTTCACCGCGGCTCCGTTCCAAAGTCGCATGTTCGATTACCGCTTGCGACTCGCTTACCGGAAGGTTGAGTGCGTCTCGCACGTTGACGAAATCGAACACACGCCCTTCCGCGAATGCCTCCGCTGGACCGGCCTCACTTCGGATGTGGAAATTACGCTCACCGCGGAGTTGCCGGCGATGACCGGCCTCGGCTCGTCGTCCGCGTTCACCGTCGGATTGCTGAACACGATCTACGCGCACCAGAAACGACCACTTCCTCCGCTCGAACTGGCTTACCGCGCGATTGAATTTGAACGCGAAGTGCTCGGCGAGTCGGTCGGGTGCCAGGATCAGACATTCGCGGCTGTTGGCGGCTTGAACGTGATCGAGTTCCGCCGAATCGGGCACTTCGTGGTGCATCGCGTGGAGCTTTCGCCAGAGCGAGTACGCGAACTCGAAGCGCACTTGCTCTGTTTTTTCACTGGCATTCGCAGGCGCGCGGAAGAACTGGCCCGCGCGCAAACAAAGCGCATCGGACTGAACCGCGCGCGCCTCACTCAAATGCGTTCGCTGGTGGACGACGGCTACGGAGTGCTGACCAGTTCCAGTTCACTTGCCCCATTCGGCGAGTTACTTCATCAATCGTGGATGTTGAAACGCGAACTCGATGGCGGAGTGAGCAATTCGCACCTCGACCGCATCTATCGAGCTGGCATCGACGCGGGGGCGATCGGCGGGAAGTTGCTCGGCGCAGGAGGAGGAGGATTCCTGCTGTTCTTCGCCCCGCCCGAAACACACGACACCATCCGCGCGCGCCTCGCCGATCTCACCGAAGTCACATTTGGGTTAGATGCGCCCGGCTCGCGCGTGATCTTCAATAACACGCCTGAAGTGAGTACGGTCTCGCGTCCGCACTTTCCGCTCGCCGCTCAACCAATGGAAACGGATACACGCACAAAATCACGGAAGAAACGGGTGAAGGAGGTCGCGTAATCGTGTTCGATCTTCCGGTGATCGTGTTGTGCGGTGGACTCGGCACGCGGTTGCGGTCGGTGGTCGCGGATCGACCGAAGGCACTCGCTCCGGTCGGCAATCAGCCGTTTCTTGCAATGCAACTGGAACTATTGCGTGCTCGCGGCGCGCGGAACTTCGTTCTGTGTGTGGGGCACCTGGCGGAGCAAGTGCAGACCGCGTTCGGCGATGGTTCAGCGCTCGGAGTGTGTATCGACTACTCGCTCGATGGCGAGAAGTTGCTCGGCACAGGTGGCGCACTGAAGCGCGTGGAACGCTTCTTCGCTCCTTCCGCGATTGTGGTCAACGGAGACACATACATCGACATTGATCTTGTCCATCTCGCCCGCGTACACTCTTCCGCCCGCGCATGGGACGCACTGGCAACACTCACCCTCACTCGAATGCCGGACGCACAGCGCTAC
>JAKEEV010000088.1 GCA_022616395.1 Planctomycetia bacterium
CACAAACCGTCGGCCTGACGGCTAGCGCACAAACCGTCGGCCTGACGGCTCGACGCTCACTTCTCCTTCTTGGGCATCAGGTTCATTGCGGCCAGGCTCATCGTGCGGACGCCGGTGCGGATGCTCGGTTCGGGCACCGGAGCGTAAGAGTCGGTGTGCATGCCCGGAAGCGCAGGCGCGTCGGGCTTCAGTGACTCGTCATACTTCTCCTTCGAGATCGTTCCCAAAAAGTACATGAAGATCGGCGTCTTGCCGTCCGAGTAGCGGCTGAAGTCCTCAGCGCCCATCACCGGCTTGCGGTCGCGAACATTCTTCGCGCCGAGAATCTCGCGGAAGACCGAGCCGCACTTGCGCGCAAGCGGCACATCGTTGTAAGTCGCGGGCGTGAACTCCTCCAGGCTCACTTTCACCTCTGGCGCAGGCGCATTCGCGCTCACCGCGGCGGCTTTCGCGATGCGATCTATCGACTTCAGCACGCGGTCGCGTGTCTCGGTCTTCGTCGTGCGCACCGTCAGTTGCAGTTTCACTTCGTTGGGAATGATGTTGTGCTTCGTTCCTCCGTGAATCGAGCCGACCGTGACCACCACCGGGTCGAGCGGGTCCGTTTCGCGGCTCACAATCGTTTGCAGGTCGATGATGATTCGAGCCGCGAGCACGATGGGGTCAATCGTCATGTGAGGAGCCGCTCCGTGCCCGCCCTTGCCCTTCACGAGAATGTCCACGGTGTCCGCGTTGGCGAGGGCAAGCCCTTCGCTATAACCGAGACTTCCCGCGGGGTGGTGCGGATCGGAGTGGAGAGCCAGCGCGAAATCAGGCTTCGGGAATCGCTTGTACAGGCCGTCCGCGAGCATCATTCGAGCGCCCGCGACGATCTCTTCGGCGGGCTGAGCGATGAACACAACCGTTCCGCTCCACTTGTCTTTCATCGCCGCCAGCACGCGAGCCGTTCCGACCCAACTTGCCATGTGAATGTCGTGACCGCACGCGTGCATCACTCCAACTTCGACTCCGTCGCGGTTCTTCGCCTTCACCTTGCTCGCGTAAGCCAGTCCGGTTTGCTCGATGATGGGAAGCGCGTCCATGTCGGTGCGAATGAGTACGACGGGACCGGGACCGTTCTTGAGCACCGCGACCACGCCGTTTCCTCCCACTTTCTCGGTCACGTCGTACCCGGCCTTCTTCATCTCCTCCGCGAGACGCTTGGCCGTGTTTACCTCCATCAGCGACAACTCCGGGTTGGCGTGCAGGTGCTGATACAGCGAAACCAAGCTCTTGATCTCCACATCGAGTTTCTTGTCCACTTCCGCGAGCCGATCCTTCACCCAACCGGCGGGCGGGTTGGGTTGCTCCTTCGGGTCAGGCTGAGCCGGTTTGGGTGAATTGACCGGCGGTGGGTCGTTGCCGGAAACCGCAAGAACGCAGATCAGAACGATGAGGGTGGCGAGTTGGCGCGGCAGCATGTTCGGACCTTTCGTAACGAGTCGCGGAATGCGGGTTTTCAGCCAGAGAAATAGCGAGTTTTCCCGGTCGGGTGTCACTTGGCGGGCGTACACTGAAATAGACACGTCTTTTACTACCGACGCATCAGGGAAAACCATGCCTACCAAGACCTTGACGGTACAGCAGAGGAAGTCCATTTTCCACGCTCTGGTGGAAGTTCAGGATAGCCGCACGCTTACCGTGGCCGATTCCAAAAAGGAAATTGCCGCCCGGTTCCACATTACGAAGGAACAATTGGAACTGATTGAGAAGGAAGGACTGGCGAAGGATTGGCCGCCGCTGACGTAATGAAAAGTGGATAGTGGCTAGTGGCTAGTGGTTAGTGAAAGACAGAAGACCAGAGCCAAGAGCGCTTCTGGTCTTCTGTCTTTCACTAACCACTAGCCACTAGCCACTATCCACTTTCAGGTGCCAAAGCGGTGCGGGAACATGTGCAATTCGGCTCCGAAGACCAGCGACATATTGATAGGGGTGAGAATCTCGTTCGGTGGACCCTGGCACTGAATCGACCCGCCGCGAAGACACAACACATCGTGAGCGTAAGTCTGCACCATGTTCAAATCGTGTGAGACCAAGAGAACCGTCACGCCGGTGTCTCGATTGAGTGAGGCAATCAACTCGTAGAACTTCTTCTGATCCTTGAAGTCGATTCCGGTTGCCGGTTCATCGAGCAGAAGCAGTTCGGGTTGCGGCTCAAGTGCCAGCCCCAGTAAGACACGCTGCAACTCCCCTCCGGAAAGCATCTCGACCGGCGTGTTGAGGCAGTGCGCCACGCCGACGCGATCCAGAATCGCCTGGCTCTTCTGCTTCACCTTTTTCGAGATGCCAAAAAACAGTGGCCAGCGCGACAGAGTCAGCGCCAGGAAGTCGCGCACGGTTATTGGGAGTCGAGCATCGAGCGTGAGGCGCTGGGGAACGTAGCCGACGTGTTCGGGGTACGGTTGCGAGTGGTCGTGTCCGCAATGGAACTGAATCACGCCGCGATGCGGGTACTCGTTGACCAGCGCGCGGAGCAGGGTGGTTTTCCCCGATCCATTTAAGCCAATCAGCGCGGTGATGCTTCCGCGGGCAATCTCCGCGGTGACTCCGCGCAAAATGGGAAGGCCGCCGAGGTCCACACACAAGTTGCGCAGGGACACCAGCGGCCGGGGTTTCGGCTCGTGAGTCATTTCATCGCCTTGGCCAGCGCGTCCAGATTCTGCCGCATCTTCCGTTCATACCAGTCCGCGGTCAGTTCATCCGGCTTCACCGTTTCCAGCGGATCGAGTTCCACCAGCACGGGATCCTTCACGCCCCTGTTGAGGAGTTCCTTCCGAAGTGATTCGCCGGAATTGCTGGTCGAGTATTGCGGCTCCACCGCGATGAGCCTCACGGGATCGTCTGGCTTCGAGCAGCGGTCGATGAGCTTCTTCATTTGCTTGGCGTCCGGCTCCTGACCGGGTGTTTTGGTCAGCACATCCACCACCTTCAGGTCGTAAGCCTTCTCGAAGTAAGCGAGCGAGTCGTGGAACGAGATCAGCTTGCGGTCCTTCTTGTCCTTGAGCATTGCCAGGCCGTCAGCCTTCAGCGCGGTTAGCTTCGCGACATACTTCGCGGCTCGGTCGTCGTAACCGGCGGCGTGGGCGGGATCGGCGGTCTTGAGTTCATCGCGAATGGCGTTGACGAGTATGATCGCGTGGTCTGGGCTGAGCCACACGTGATGATCGATGTGCTTGTGGTCCGGGTCGATGTCCTCGTCGGGGTGATGGTTGCACTTCCCCTCGCAGAGCTTCTCGGCCGGAATCGCCTTACCGAGTTCGATGAGTTTCAAATTCTCGTTGCCGCTGCCTTTTTTCATCTTTGTGGCTGAAGCCTCATCCAGTTCCAACCCCAGGATGAAGAAGATGTCAGCTTGGGTCAGAAGCTTGATCTCCGCGTCTGTCGGCTGGAAGTGGTGCGGGCCGGTTGTGGTCATTACATTCTTGACGGTCGCATCGTCACCCGCGACATTCACCGCGAAGCAATAGAGCGGGGCGAACGACACCACCACCTTTGGCCCGGTCTTGTCGGCGGGCCATTGAGTTGCCGCGTTATCCTTCTTGCAGCCGAGGATGAACAGCGGCAGAATCGCCGCGACGGTCGCCACACAAGCGACTTTTAACCAGATTCGCCCGCCAGACATGACCGTTCCTCGCAAAGAGGATTAGGGCTAACAGTGTAATACCGGCATAATTTTATCGCGCTTCAGGTGCAAAAACAAGAGAAGCGTGTGCCTACTACTTTGAAGCCATCCGACTACGGACCGGGGAATTCACCCGCCCCGCGAACTTTGTTCCGGTCCGGCGGTTCCACTCCTTGCAAATGACGCACGAAGAAGTCATTCATGCGCCGAGTGCCATACTGCCCGCCGTTGGAGTGCCCCATTCCCGGCACCACGAGCAAGTCAAAATCTTTGCCGGCCCTGATGAGTGCGCCCACGACGCGCATCGTCGATTCCGGAGGCACATTCGTATCCTTCTCGCCGACGATGAGCAGGAGTTTTCCGGTCAGGTTCTTCGCGTTGTCCACATTTGAACTTGCCGCGTAATGCGGACCGACCGGGTAGCCCATCCACTGTTCGTTCCAGCTTGCCTTGTCCATGCGATTGTCGTGGCAACCGCACGCTGCGACCGCGGCCTTGTAGAAGTCGCCGTGGAAGAGCAACGCGCCCATCGCGTTCTGCCCGCCGGCCGATGTGCCGTAGATTCCAACACGCGAGATGTCATACCACGCATACTTCGCGGCGACCGCCTTGTGCCACAACACGCGATCCGCGAACCCCGCGTCCTTGAGGTTCTTCCAGCACACATCGTGAAACGCCTTCGAGCGGTTCGCGGTGCCCATGCCGTCGATTTGCACCACGATGAAGCCGAGATCGGCGAGCGCCGAGTAGCGGTTGAAACCACTGAATGCCTTCGGCACGAACGAACTCTGCGGCCCGGCGTAAATGCTCTCGATCACCGGATACTTCTTGTTCCGGTCGAAGTTTCGCGGACGAGTAATCACGCCCCAGATGTCGGTCTTCCCATCGCGACCCTTCGCGGTGAACACTTCCATCGGAGCCACGCGTGCTTTCAACTCGGTGGCGTCCGCCTCTTCGAGTTTGGTCACCAGCGTGCCATCTTCAACACGTCGGAGTTCCGTAACCGGAGCCATGTCCACGCGGCTGTATGAATCGATGATGTACTTCCGGTTCGGTGAGTACGTGATGCGGTGAGTGCCATTCCCCTCGGTGAGCGTGACCAGCTCGGTGCCGTCGAAGTTCACGCGGTAGTAGTGGATGAAGTACGGGTCTTGATCGGCGTTCTTGCCGCTGGCGCGGAACCACACTTGCCGCTTCTCCTCGTCGATGCGGTCCACCCCGCGAACGACAAACTCGCCCCTGGTGATCGCGTTTGTCTCCTTACCGGTCTTCGCGTCGATCAGATACAGATGCCTCCAGCCGCTTTTTTCGGAGACGTAGATTATCTCGTCGCTCTTCTGCATCCACGTCACCAGCGGCATGCCGACGGCTTCCGCGTGAGCGGTCCAGATGAACGTGTCGGTCTTCTCGTCGATGATCGCGCGGCTCTTGCCAGTGAGAGCATTCACTTCGATGAGCCGGAAACGCTGATGTCCGCGCTGCGTTCGCTGATAGGTAAAGGTATGGCCGTCCTTCCCCCACCGAATGCGAAGTTGTTCGTAGTTGGTAGCGAGATTGATCTTCGCGTCTTCAATCGGCAAGTCTTTCTTGTTCTCCACATCGAAGACGTGCAGTTCGTAACTGGTGAACTTGTCTCCGGGCAGGTTATACACGCGGGTACTCAGCACCGCGCGCCCGCCTCCGGGCGGTGATGAGTCGAGAATGTGAACTTCCTTCCGCTCGCCCGGCTCGATGCGGAAGGCGACAAGCGCCTTCGAGTCCGGCGACCAGTTCAGTCGGCCGTAAGCGGAACCTTCCTTGCCGTCCTTGGTGAGTTGCGTGTCGTTGCCGTCCGCATCGCGAAGGTAGATGTTGGACTCCTTGATGATCGCGGTCCACTTGCCATCCGGCGAACGCGCGCGGTCGGGGTCTTTCTTCGGTTGAAGAAGCGCGACCGGCTGCTCGCGTGTATCATCGACCCAGGGCGATTCGAGTTGGGCGATTTCTTCCGGTAAGGGCGGAGGAACCAGTTCTGGTTCCT
Organism: Planctomycetia bacterium; assembly: GCA_022616395.1. Lineage (GTDB taxonomy): Bacteria > Planctomycetota > Planctomycetia > Gemmatales > Gemmataceae > Gemmata. Next base: position 5,682 of record JAKEEV010000088.1, read on the forward strand.
TCTTGCGAGCTGGTCCGGCTTCGGTGCAGGTGTAAGACTCCAGATCGCACTTCCAGCGCTTGCCGTCGGCATCGAACTGCACGCTCTTCACATCATCGCTGAACTCGATGGTTTCAAAGGGAAGTCGGTCGCGCTTGTATTCCGTGCCGCTTGCCTTCGAGAGCGCTGAGGCGAGCTTTGCGTGGTCGAAAGCCAGGTTGCGCGTTCCTTTTTCGGCATCGACCAGGACGAACTCCTTTGTTCCGCCCTTGAGAGTGTTCCGATACCAGAACTTCGTTTCGTTGGCGAACCAGTGTGGCGAAACCTTGTCGCGATAAACACCGCTTACGCCTTTGGGCTGCTTGCCTTTCTGAAGGGGCGCTTCGTCTGGTGTGATCTTCCCGTTGGTCGTCGGCGGTTGCGGATCGAGGGCAGAGAGTTGATACACACCCGGAGCAACTCCGAGCAGGAACAGCCCCGCGGCCAGGATGAGAGTCTTCAGGCGAAGAGGAAACATGGCGAGTTCTCCGTTGGTGTCGAGGTCTTCTGTCTTCGGTTTTTACCCCGAAGGGGCAGGGCTTTCAGGGTGTCGGATTTGTCCGTATGAGCGTCCGAATGCGGTGTTTTTCTTGGGTTTTCGGAGTGACAGTCCGTTGTCACTGGTGA
>JAKEEV010000751.1 GCA_022616395.1 Planctomycetia bacterium
ACGAAACAACAACGACCAGGGATCGACCGGGACGGCATCAACGCCGCCTACAAGGAACTCTTCGGGAGCGCTCCGGCGACAGACAAGTCGGTGGGGCCTGTACCAGGCGTGCCAAGGCCAGTTGTCTGGTTACCGAAGACTATGGCATCAACGCTGGCTTCATCGGAATGCTTGGCTCAGTGACCGGGATGTCCGGGCGCGGGTTCTGCGTGTGTTTGAACGCGGCCTTCGGAGGCTCAGACCCAACCGGTTACCCCGTGTTGCTGTTCTTGAGGCACGTTCTCGATTCCGCGACGGATTACACCGAGGCGCTGGAGATGGTGCAACGTGAGCGGCTGATGTCTGGCGGCATCATCACGATCGTTGGGACCAAGAACAACGAACGGGCCATCGTGGAACGGACTCCGACCCGCGCGACGCTATGGATAGTCAAGGGAGATGAACCGCTCATGGCCACCAACCACTTCCGCGACCTACTGACCGGCAGGTACGCAACGTTATGCGTGTTATGTGCGTTTCGCACTGCGTTTTCAGGGGTTTCAGCCGACTCGCTTAGCATTGCTAAGCTGCGGATCAGTAGCCGAACCAGAGGTGTGCCCGCGTTACGAGTACATGATGCAGCACACGGGGAAGCTCCCGGCAATTGAGATCTTGACGAACAGTCGAGTGCTTCAGGAAATCACTGCTCAGCATGTTGTCATGTGTCCGGCGACACAGACCGCCGAGATGTTCGTGCCCAGCCATCTGCTGCCCGACCATGTTCGGGAGGAGTTGACGCTGATGGACCTGTACCAGTTCTTGCCGTGAATCGCAGTCTGAGTTGAAGCCCACGACTACCCGGAACGCCCCGGTCCGGGGTCGTCAGCGGTTTGCCGCAGCAAGTGGTTGTGGTGGCGTCACACAGAACTTCACCGCGTAGGGTGTGAGTGCCTCCACGATGCCGGGGTAGAGCGCGACACCTTCGGCCAGCGCCTTCCGCTTGCGTTCGAGGGCGCGCTGGCCCGGCAGGCGCACGGCATCCACGCCCGGACGTGGCGGTGAGTCGCGGCAGGCGCTTGCCAGCCAGCTCATCTCGCTCTTGAACGCGTCGGTTCCACCAAACGCCGATGGGTCAACCACCTGAACGAATACGGATGCGACCCACTGAGTTGGCTTCTCCGCACGTCCAAATCCACCCAGCCCCTGAGTCAGCGCTTCGACCAGGAGCGCCAGCCCGTAGCCCTTGTGCCCGTGGTCCGTTCCTCCGAGGGGAAGGAGTGTTCCAGGTGGGTCGGTGAACAGGGCTTCGGGGTTGTCGGTTGGTCTCCCTTCCGCGCCGAGCGCCCACGCACCTGGGAACCGCTTTCCTTCGCGGCGCAGGCGACTCGCCATCCCGTTGGTCGTGATCGAAGCGCTGATGTCGATGAGTATCGGGTCGCCATCAGTCGGGATGCCAACCGCGAGTGGGTTCGGGGTGAGTATCGCCATTCGGCCACCGAAAGGGGCGACGGTCGCCACCGCCGGGTCGGAACTGGCGATGGTAATCATCAGCCCGCGGTCGGTGGCGCGCTGGAGGAACGCGGCGAGGCAGCCGATGTGGTGGCTTCGGCGGATGACGATCGTCACAACGCCGTAAGTAGGGGCACGTTCCACGGCGAGATCAACCGCCTTCGCCGCGAGCCAGACACCAGGCAGACGCCGGCCGTTCCAGGTCACGGCTGCGCCACGATCCGCGACGACTTCCGGCTCGCCGGTCGCGGTCATGCCGCCGGATTCCAGATCGCTGAGGTAAGCCGGAGCTAACTGCAACCCGTGGGTGGTGTGGCCGAGCAAGTCCGCCTCGACCAGCCCCGCGGCGATGGTCCTCGGCTTGTCACCATCACACCCAGCCGCCGCGAACAGCGCGGTCACGTACTCGATCAGGTCGTCGGCGCGGTAACGGACATCTTCACCTGCATTCGGCATCACAGCAGATTCCTGTTGAGGTTCACCACGCTGCCTAATCACAACCCGTCCGCGACTGAAGAGTCGAGACCGGTAGGCTGATCTTGGGTGGGAACCGGGAGTACAGGGAGTGTATCCTGATACGAGAACGTGACATCGTCCAGAGCACGAAGTCAGGCCCTGAGTCAACCGCCAGCCGAGGCGACCAGCGCGGCGATCTGCTCGATGGTTACTTCGTCCAGCGAGGCCGCAACCAGATCGGCCCTGGCCGCGCGCAGCTTGTCGGCCGAATGATGGCCGACGAACGTGACTGCGACACATCGCATCCCGCCGGCCTTCGCCGCTTCCACGCTAGCGACCGCGTCCTCGAACACGACGCACCGCTGCGGTTCGAGGCCCAGCTTTGCTGCGGCTGTGAGGAATACTTCCGGGTCGGGCTTGCCGCGCTTCACATCATCCCCAATCACCACCGCAGTGAAGTACCGGCGGGTGTCGGTGATACCGAGCAAGAGGTTGAGGTTGCCTGGTGGTGCCGACGATCCCACTGCTTGGGGCCATCCTGCTTCCGCGAACGCGGCCAGAAGCCGAGCCGCGCCTGGCAGCAGTTGCACGCCTTCCTCGCGAACCGACGCTCGGTACAGGTCTTCTTTCCGCTCGCCCAGTTCGGCGCACTGCTTGTCATCAGCGTCGGGGAAGAACAGCTTGCGGATAATGTCCGAGTTGCGCATTCCGAAGGTGGCGGCGAAGTCGTCGCGCGTAAACGGCTTGCCAATCTCAGCGGCAAGTCGCGCCCAAGCTCGGAAGTGCTGCTCTGCCGTATCGACCAGGGTGCCATCGACATCCCAGATGATCGCGGGTCTGTCAGGAGGTCGCTCGACTGTTTCTGGATCAACAGACGGACTTGGTGTCGTGGCATTGCTGCGGGCCTCGATGAGCATCAGTTCGCGGTTCACACGGGTGATGCCGATCGGTTGCGTCTGGTGAGATCGTTCGGCAGTTGATGGAGAAGGGGCTTGTTCGAGTCACGGGCCGGCACGATTCGCTTGGCCGGCCGCAACTCTATGGCACCACCAAGAAGTTTCTTCAAGCGTTTGGGTTAAACACACTCAAGGACTTGCCCGAAGTCGAATCGCTGCGTCTCGGTGAACGGCCCACGTGAGGAAGAACGAAGAGTTTTCGACAGGATAACAGGATGGACCAGATGAGTTCCGATAGGGGCGCGAAGTGCAGAACCTGATGGGTGCGGATCACACAAATCACAAGAAATTGTACATCTCACTCTTCACATCGAGATACTTCAATCATAACGTATTGCTCGTTGATCGCGTCCTATCTCAACAATCCTCTATCACACTGGAGTATCACATGGGGCGACAAAAACAGGGGAAAGTAACACAGAAAGCCACGGTTCAGGCCGCGCTTGACGAGAAGGGCTGGGATGCAAGCTCCGCGGAGATGCAAGCATTCATCAAGGAGAAGTTTGGCACCGAATTGTCGGCGAACGTGATTTCCAACTACAAGTCGGTTATCAAGCGCGAGGGTGGCAAGGGCGGGAAAGGGAAGCGTGGCCGAAAGCCGGGCGCGACACTCCAGATGGAACACGTCGAGAAAGTCCGCGCGCTGGTGTCTGAACTGGGCGCCGATCAGGTCAAGAAGCTGGTCGATTTACTCTCGTGAGCGTTGCCCGAAGGGTGTAACCAAGTTTTCTGGGTCTTGACCCAGCCGGCTAACGCCGGCAGTTCGACAACGCCCCGTCGAAGCCGGCTGGGTGGTGAGTTTCGACAACCCCGTCGAACCGCCGGCGTTAGCCGGCTGGGTGAGTTACCCAAGAAAAACTGGATGCACCCTGCCCGAATGATGCAAAGTCCTGCTCTTGCACGCGATTGCTTCACCTGCAATCATGCTTCCACAAAGTAGTAGAGATCGTTTCGGAACGTCGGAAGCGCCGGGTTGCCGACATTCTATAGATTGCCAGATAGCCAAGATTGCCACACACACCCACTGGCAATCTACCATTACTAGACAGCAAATATCCGTCCAGTAAGTTACTTTTGTATAGTTAACCTCTCCCGGCCGCTTTTGACACAGTCTCTAGGCACACGTCGTGTGCCGTCTGTTTTCGAGAACGGCACACGACGTGTGCCTACTACTTTGAAAGACGGGTGAGTGGTGGAATGGTAGACACAGGGGACTTAGAAGTAATTTGAGCCACGGGGTTGGAAACTCCCCGTGGGATGCTGTCAAATTCGGTGAAGCCCCTGCGAGTGCGAGGTAACACCGAGCTAAGTTTGTTCTTCGCGATGAAGTCGTTCCCCAAGCTGGAACTCGTGCCCCAATTGTCACGTCTTGACGGACAATTACCGAGGGAAGAACAAGAAAGTGTAGAGACTAGACGGCAGCGGCCTACGGTGGGCGCCTAGGGCCAAGGTATAGTCCAGACCACAACCTTCGGGGCGGCGAAAGCCGTCGTGGTACGAAAATCCCCAGCTCCGTAAGGGGCGTGCGGGTTCGAATCCCGCCTCACCCATCAAATGCGTGAAGCCCACGAACTTTCGTTCGTGGGCTTCGTGTGTTTCAGTAGGACAGGCAAGATGCCTGTCATTACTTCAGACAGGCTGGAAGCCTGTCCTACATCAAGAGACAGGCTGGGAGCCTGTCCTACTGTTTCTTGAACATCGCGTGATTGCGATCACCTCGCGAGAGAACATACGCCATCAAATCCAACACCTCGTCTTCCTTGAAGGTATCCATCAAACCAGTTGGCATCATGGATAACTTTGAAGGCTTCATGGACTCGATATTTCTGCGGTTTACTTTGACCGTCAAGCCGGGATTGAGCATGTCGGTGTTGATGTGAATCTCGTCGTTGCTGAGGTTCACAATGCGCCCGACGACTACGCGCTCATCGAGTGTGCGAACCTCAACGGCTCCATATTGATCGCTCACTTCCTTGCTGGGATCGAGGATGGATTCGAGCAAATCCCGCGTGCTGAATCGGCCCGCGACTCCGGTGAGGTCTGGGCCGTTGCTTCCGCCTTCGTTGTCGTAGCGGTGACACGCGAAACACTTCCCGGCAGCGAAGAGTTTCCGCCCGCGATCAAAGTCTCGACCGCTTTTCAGCCCCTTGTCGAGTGCATCGGTCAAGTCCGCGATCTTCCACGCCTTCACGAACGGTCTGGGAGGGGCCGCGGGCAGCTTTACCATCTTTGGATCAGCTTCGATGATCTCCTTGAGCGCGGTTTTCTCCGCGTCGGTGAGTGTCGCAATCGCATCCATCTTGATGAGTTTCAGGAAGTTGGCGAAGCTGCTCCCGCCCTTGTAGTTCGCGGCCTTCACGAACCACAGGAAGTATTCCTTGCGTAACTCCGGCGTCCAGCCGCTTCGCATCACACGCAGCGCCCGGACATATTCGAGTTGCTCCTCCTGTGTCGGTGCGTCTTTCAGCAACTTCATTGTCTTCTCGGTCGCGCCAACGAGATCGAGCGCAATGAAGAGTTGACACAACTCCGCGTTCACGAAGCGGTTCTTGTCGGGGAAGTGCTTCCACAGTTGGCCGGTCACACGGTCACGCTCAGGCTCAGCGTCGGGACCTGTGGGCCGACCGAAGCGGTTGAACAGGACGTGATACACGCGAATCAGGTCGAGTTTCTGCTCGTCGGTAAGTTTGGTGAAGTCGATACCGCTGAGTGAATCCACGACCAACTTCCGGAACGGGGGAGCATCGGCCGGCTTCTTGTCCTTCGTGTGTTCCGGGCACGGTGCCGAAACGCGCGTGAGCGCCAGCAGAGCGACGATTGCCTTCTGCGGGTCGTTCTCGGCCAGAGCCCTGTTCGTCCACAACTTCGGGTCTTGATGCTCCAACACGACGCGGGCCGCGAAGCGCACGTAGCGGTCCGCGTTATCGAGTTCCTTCCACGCGGCATCGATCGCAGGCTCCCCGATCTTCGTGTGGAACGCTTCCAGTTGAAGCCGCGTCGTGCGGGCTGCTTCGGTGACACCGCTGCCGAAGTGAGGTTGGAAAGGATCCTTCAGTTTCTCTGGTTGTTCGTCCACGTACGTTACGCGATACAACCCGCTCTTGGTGCGCCGGCCGCCGATAGCGAAGTACATTGCGCCGTCGTGCGAGTTAATCACCAGATCCGTCAGCGGCAGCGGCGTGCTGGTCACGAACTCTTCCACGTCCGCGCTGTAGGCACTGCCGTTGGGCCGCAAGTGAACGGCGTACATCTTGCCGTAGCTCCAGTCGCAGATGAAGAACGCGTCCTGATACTTCTGCGGGAACTTCGCACCGTATCCGAAGCACACGCCGGTCGGCGAACCGGGGCCGATGTCCACAACCGACGGCAGGTTGTCCGCGTAGTACGCTGGGTACTTGCCCGCGCCGTTGCGCCAGCCAAACTCGCTGCCGCTCGTCACCAGACAGACTCGCGTGGGGCGATACCACGGCGTGTTGAAGTCCCATTCCATGTCCGCGTCGTAGGTGAACAGGTCACCGTTCTTGTGATAGGCCGCGTCGTACTGATTGCGGTAACCAACGCTGAAGAGTTCCCACTGCTTTCCATCGGGTGTGACGGTGTAGATTGCTCCTCCCGGTCCAAGCACGCCCTTCATGAAGCCGTTGCCGTCGGGGAGTCGTGGTAAGAGGTGATCTTCTCCCCACACCGGAGGAACCTTCGTTGTGTCGAATTTCGTGAGCTTGGTCTGGTTGCCGCAAACAATCGTGAGCCGCTTGCGATCGGGGTGAAGCATGACCGCGTGCGGGCCGTGTTCTCCTCCACCGCCTTCAAACGCGCGGAGAAGTTCCACCGTATCGAGTGTGTCGTCTTTCTTGGAAGAAGTCACACGATAGAGGCCGGAGATGTCCTTCTGCTTCTTCTTGTCGTTCGGATCGGGCACCCTGGCATTCACAACGACATAGAGCGAATCGAACGCCCAGAGTAACCCCTGTGCCATGCCGATCTTCGCGGGGATCTTCTCGATCTTTGTTTCTCCCTTCGCGCCGATGGCTGGAGGAGTGACTCGATAGAGCGAGCCGTATTGATCCGAAACAATGAGCCGGCCTTTCGGATCAACGCACATGCTCACCCAGGAACCCATCTCGTCCTTCGGGACCGAGAAGAGCAGTTCCACCTTGAAGCCCTTCGCGACTTTCATCGTCGCCGGGTCGGTGGCAGGCGGTTCGGGAAGTTTCTTGTCCTTCTTCGGCTGAGCGGGGATCGCGGTTGGGTTGAAGACCAACAGCGCGGCGGGAAGCAGAACGAACATCGCGACCAGACGCAAGTGAGTCATGTGATTATTCCTCCGGCGGGATATACTTCGCGAGAGTATACCCGGCGGGAATGCCTCAGGGTATTGGTTTGCAAAGTGAAAGTGACATCATGACCGAACTCGTGATCGAACAACTGACTCCCCGCGACGAGCGCGAGGCAGTTGAGTCGCTGACTGAGGCGTTCGTGGAGTATCCGCTGCTTGTCGCTCTGTGTCCCAACGCGAAGCGCCGACCGCGTGCGACCGAAGCATTCTGCCGGATGCTGTTGCGGCTATCGGTGCGAGCAGAAGGAGCATTTGCGACCGCGGATCGCGCGGCTGTTGCGTGTGCGCTTCCGCCGGGAAGGGAATGGCCGTCGGAGTGGGCGTTCATGCCGGTGGGGGCGATTTCACTTGCCTGGCGGCTCGGCTGGCGCGGAACTCGATTGCTCAAGCGACTTGAACGCGGGTTCGACGACACCCGCGCAAAACACATCGGCAAGCGCCCGCACTGGTATCTGTATCTGCTCGGCGTGCGCCCAGAAATGCAGCGGAAGGGACTTTCGCGTGCTGTGCTTCAACCGCTCTTCGAGATCGCGGATCGCGACAAGCTCCCCATTTACCTGGAGACGATGACCGAAACGAACGTGCCGATTTACCAGAAGCTCGGCTTCGAGTTGCTTGGCTTCAGCGAGTTAAGCGAGAAGCTTCCGAACTGGGAGATGCTCCGCGAACCGCGCTGAGATTTACAGGCCCAGGTCGCCGACGGCTTCGGTGTAGGTTCCTTCCAGATCGAGCACAAAGGTCGGTCCGGCTCGCAGCGCGAACGGCGTGGCCGGGAGTGGCGAGCTGATGGTCGCGGGGTAAGGCCAGACGTCGATCTCGTTCCGGTCGTCGCGGTGAACTGGTCGGTATGAGGAAACATAGTTCGGCGGATCGTTCGGGATAAGCAGCGCCGGCCCTCCGAGCAGTCTCATCAGTTGGTTGTGGAGGTTGGCGAGTCGATTCGTGATCACGTCCACGACCACAACCCCAATTCCCTTCTGAAGGTAGGCCGCGCACTTCGTGACGAATGCTTCCCGCTCCTTCACTTCCTTCTTGTTCGCCTCGCTAACGAGTTCGATCACTCCACACAGGTTCAACTCGTGGCGGGACGTGCCGACGCGGACCTCGACGTTGTCGGGAAAGACCGCAGGGATCGTTCCCACCGCCGGCGGCGCTTCGGGTAGCGTCGCCACGCCGCCACTTCCGTTCGATCGCGCACCGTTGGCGCGCCTGTCGTACTCCGCGACATCTGCCTCAACCTGTGTGCCGAGGTGGATGGTGGGGTAGGCGACAAACTCGCCGACAGGCAGCGTGTTGTTGAGCCACCGTGCGAGAGAAGCGGCCCACATGGTGCTGACGGAAGACCACGGGGGGAGGTCCGCGAGCGGTGGGTGAAAATGATCGAGTAGCGGCATCGCAGTCCCTCTTTTCGCCTCATTCTACCCCGCTTTCAGCGCTGTTTCGAGGTCGGCTCGGAGGTCAGCGATGTCTTCGATGCCCACACTCAGCCGGATAAGCCCGTCGTCCACCCCGCGGGCTTCGCGCACTTCCTTCGGGATGCTCGCGTGTGTCATTGTCGTGGGGTGACACACCAGCGATTCCACTCCTCCGAGGCTTTCGGCGAGGCTGAAGAGTTTTGTGCGCGTCATGAACGACTTCGCGGCCGGGATGCCGCCCTTGAGCTTGAGCGAGATCATTCCGCCGAAGTTTTTCATCTGCTTGCGTGCGACCGCGTGGCCAGGGTGATCGGGCAAGCCGGGGTAATAGACCTTCGCGACCGCTGGGTGTGACACGAGCCAGCCGGCGAGTGACATCGCGTTGTCACAGTGCCGGTCCATGCGAACCGCGAGCGTTTTCAGTCCGCGAAGCACGAGATACGAGTCAAACGGTCCCGGCACTCCTCCGGCCGCGTTCTGGTAAAACTTGATCGGCTCCAGCAGTTCCTTCGAGCCGATGACCGCTCCCCCAACGACATCCGAGTGCCCACCGAGATACTTCGTCGTGCTGTGTACGATGATGTCCGCGCCGAGGGTAATCGGTCGCTGAAGATAGGGCGAAGCGAACGTGTTATCCACGGCGAGTTTCGCTCCATGTTTGTGGCTGACTTCCGCGAGTGCCGCGATATCGAGGACTTGCAGAAGCGGGTTGGTTGGTGTTTCGATCCAGACGAGCTTGGTTTTGGGCGTGATGATCTTCTCGAACCCGCTTGCGGAAGCATCATCAGTGTACCGAGCGACAAGTCCCCACGGCTTGAACACACGTTCGAGCAGCCGGAACGTGCCTCCGTAGAGATCGGCTGATGCCGCGACTTCATCTCCGGGGCGCAATAGCGCTCCGAAGACCGCAGTGGTTGCGGCCAGCCCGGAAGCAAACGCCAGTCCGCGCTCGCCTTCTTCGAGTGCGGCAAGAGCTGTTTCAAGTGCCGTGCGGGTTGGGTTACCGCTTCGGCTGTATTCGTACCCCTTGTGCTGACCG
>JAKEEV010000752.1 GCA_022616395.1 Planctomycetia bacterium
CATCGCGGTAGGACCGCCGGTTGCCCGACGGCCCCCGCACAGATCCCGGCGTGCAGGTTTTCCGCACCGGGCTCTTCAGAGATTCTCGCTTCCGCATCAAGGCTCATCGAGACGCAGTTCGTGCCGTAGAGCATACACGTGGCTGCGGAACCGCGAAGTGCTCTAGAACCGCATGGAAGCCCGCCCAATTGTAGCTCTTGCGCTGGCTTCGTCGGTTCAGCCACTTGAAAAGGATCCGCATCACCGCGGTGTGGAACTGCCGCAAGCTTGGATGATTCCCGTAGATCCCAAAGTACTGGTAGTACCCACGCAGCTTCTGGTTCAACTCCCGAAAGAGATCGCGCAGCCGCCGATGGCGGCTCGCTCGGCACCACATCGTGAACCGGCGCAGCGATGCACGCAGACTTTTGCGCGCCGTCCGCCGTTTCAGGTGTGATCTTCCTTCGCGATCACGACCCCATCGGAACTCGAACCCGAGGAAGTCGAACGACGCTTTACCATCGCCGTCCCGCGGAAACTCCAGCCGTCGCGTCTTCGTTGGCGACAGTCGGAGCCCGAACTTAGCCAGTCGGGTCTCGAGCTCACCGAGGAATCGCTCCGCCTCTTCCGCATGCTCGAACGCGCATACCGCATCATCCGCGTAGCGGATCAGGCACGCTTCCCCGCGACACTGCTTCACCAACCGCCGGTGGAACCACAGATCCAGCACGTAGTGCAGGTACACGTTCGCCAGCACGGGCGAGACCACCCCACCCTGCGGAGTCCCCGTTACCGGATGCTCCACCTGGCCGTCCGTCTCCAGCACTCCAGCCTTCAACCACTTCCGGATCAATCCTAGGAACGGGCCGTCGTCGATTCTCTCCTCCAGCATCCGAAGCAGCCACTCGTGATCGATCGTCCCGAAGAAGTTCTCCAGATCGATCTCCACCACGTGGTGGTACTTCCCGAACTGCAGCTTCACCGTCAGCTTGTCGACGGCATCATGGGCACCGACGCCCGGTCGATAGCCATAGCTACATCGCAGGAAGTCCTGCTCGAAGATGGCCGAAAGGATCCGCGACACACCCAACTGCAGCAGCTTGTCTTCCACCACCGGAATCCCCAAGGGGCGGAGCTTCCCGTTCTCCTTCGGGATCCAGTGCCGCCGCACCAACCGCGCGCGGTACCGCTTCTGTTTCAGCCGCTCTACCAAGTCATGGATGTTCGCCTCCAGAGCACTCTCGTACTCCTCGGCGCTCATCTCATCCACTCCGCTCGCTGCGCTCTTGCGGATCCCGCGCCAGCACGCGAGCAAGTACTCCTCGTTGAGCAACCGAGACAAGTCGCGGAACCGATGCTTCGGCTCTCGCTTCGCCTTGCTCGCTATCCCCTGCAGGGAGGTTGACAGGACTACGTCCGGTCCGTCGTGCCCGGCGCCTGTTTCCTTTGCAGGCTGCGAACCTCTGTCCACCGCTTCCCCCTGTAGGCGGCTCTCCCGCCCTCCAAGTACTATCAGTGGATCTGACTCCCGA
>JAKEEV010000753.1 GCA_022616395.1 Planctomycetia bacterium
CGGCTCTCGCCGAAGGTTCAGCATCCCGCGCACATCGAGGACGTGGCGAAAGCGTTCGCGTGGACGTTCGACAACATTGGCAAGTACGGCGGCAAAAAGGATCAACTCTTCGTGTGCGGCCATTCCGCGGGCGGGCACCTCGTTTCGCTTTTGGCGACCGATGCGCAATACCTGAAAGCCGAGAAGCGGGCGCTCAGCGACATTCGCGGCGTGATTTCAATTAGTGGCGTGTATCAGATCGTCGCGAGTGAAGAGGTTTTCCACAGCGCGTTTGGCAAGGACGAGGAGAAGTGCAAGCGGGCATCTCCGCTGACGCATGTGAATGGCAAACACCCGCCATTTTTGATCGCGTATGCCGAGACCGACTTCAAACAACTCGACACAATGGCGGAGAACATGCACGCGGCTCTCAAGAAATCAGAATGCCCGTGTGATCTCATCAAGTGCAAGGACCGCAACCACTACACGATCATCATCCAGTTCGTGAATGCCACCGACCCGCTGAACAAGTCCGTCCGCGAGTTCGTGCAGAAGCACAGCAAGTAGTAATCAGTAATCAGTGATCAGTTATTGAGTCGGAAGGCAAGGTGCCGATCCCAACTCGATAACTGTTCACTGATCACTGATTACTGATCACTCGATCCGCACTCCCACTTCAGCCAGTGCCGACTTGAACGTCTCGAAGTGTTCTTCGTTCACCGCGACCGCCAGCGGGCCAAGTCGCTCCGCGACGAACGCTCGCGTGCCCGGCCACTGCATCACGCCATCGGTCACTTCCAGTGTTGGGAATTGCACCACCAACAAGCGCGCGGATTGTGGGGGAGGCAATTGCGGACCAAGTAAGAGCAACCGCCCCGCGGGCGACAGAGGCGACCCTGTCCGCTCAACAAACCACAAGTCGATATCAGCCAGCGGCAAGCCTGACTCCATCGCACGGCGAAGCGAAGTTGGCGTGAGCCGAAACTTCCTCACGCCGTTCGATTCCAGCGCCAGCGGTTCGGCGAACCGGCCGATTTCCGCTTCCAACAGCAAATCCGCTTGCGCGGTGTCCACGGTGAGCGTGATACCATCATCAGACACGCTCAGGCATCGCTGAGGACGCGCCTCGTAGTCGCGGTTGCCGATCAACCGGAGTTGCGTAAGTGATGGCTCACTTCCATCAGCGGTCATTCCGATTCGGTCGGTGAGTCTCAGAGTCACCACTCCGCGCGAAATCGCTGTATCCAACTCGCTCGGTGTTTGAAACTCAACCAGCACAGCCGACGAGAAGATGGTGATTCGCTCGCGCTTGCTCGCCCAGCGTTGAAGCAAGTCCGAGACACCCGGAGGAACGGGCCGCGTGCCGTGCCGGTTGAGCGTCTGCACGATCATCGGCAGCGTGAGGCCCGATTCCAGCCCGCGGTAAGTCTGTTCGGGAGTGAGTTCGAGCGTACAAGCAGCGCCGATGCCCTTCCACCGCGCGAACCGCGACAGAGCAGCAATGAGCGCGGGCGTTAACCCTTGCCGATACGCAAGCACTTCGGCGTTCGGCTGAACCAAGAGTGTTTGTGGGAACACGGACGGAGTTGATGGTTCGCTTTCGCCCGCGAGCAGATGCCGACCGAATGGCGACAGGCGAAGAGCTTCGCCCGACACTTCCAGCAGTCCAAGCGGATACGCGACACCAAGCAAGAACGCGCGCA
>JAKEEV010000754.1 GCA_022616395.1 Planctomycetia bacterium
CGATCGAGATCATCATCCCGGAAATCGAGCCGCCACCGCTGGAGCCGATCGAGATCGAGTAACTATGGCATGCGCGGCATGTGCCCCGACCAGCTCCGCCGATCAAGATGGACGATGGATTCACGCGGAGGGCGCGGAGAAGAAAGCAACCACAAAGCCACGAAGATCACGAAGAAACGAGCCCGCTCCGCGTCTCCGCGTGAACTGAACAGAAAATGAAGTCAGGTAATGGCCGCTTCTACTTCCGGTCGGCGCCGGCTCAAGCGCGATCACGCGCCATAGGGTACGACTTCCTCTCTGATGCGGTCCGCCATCTCGATTTCGGCCCGCTCCAGATCGTAGTGCGCCTGGAGATTGACCCACGACTGTGCGTCGGTTCCGAAGAAGCGGGCCAGCCGCAATGCAAGCTCGCCTGTCACGGGTCGCTGTCCATGGACGACATCGTGGATTCGCGATGCCGGAACCTTGATCGACTTCGCCAGCCTGTACTGCGTGATGTTCATCGGCTTCAGAAATTCCTCCAGGAGGATTTCGCCCGGAGAAACGGGCTTCATATCGCGCATGACGTTTCGTCCTACCGTTTGTAGTGGTCGGTGATCTCCACTTCGTAAGCGTCTCCATCCCGCCAGATGAAGCAAACACGCCAACGGTCGTTGATACGGATGCTATGTTGCCCCGCGCGATCTCCGGCCAGCTTCTCCAAGCGGTTCGCCGGTGGTACGCGAAGAAACTCCAGCGTCGCCGCTGCGTGGATCTGTACCGGCTTCCGCAGCGCAACCCGCTGGATGTCGGCTGGCAATCGACGGCCGTGAACGCGGTGAAAGACCTTCTCTGTCTCTCGGTCGGCAAAGCTCTTGATCAACGGGGTGATTCCGAACTCCGACAATAGTTCTGACAGACAGAACTAGTTCCGTCAATCGGAATGCTTCTGCGGAGCGGAATTATCGAACCTTTCGGCGAACCGGTAGACATCACGGGCTCAATGACTACCCCTTCTTCCCCGCCAGGCTGACCATGAAGCTGTC
>JAKEEV010000755.1 GCA_022616395.1 Planctomycetia bacterium
CGTTCAACGAGGGGTGGGGGCAGCACGACACCAACAACATCCTGAAGTGGGTGAAGGAATACGATCCGTCGCGACTGGTGAATGGTCCCAGCGGCTGGAGGGATCGCGGATATGGCGACATGAAGGACATGCACATGTATCCGGGGCCGGGAATGTTCCCCGTGATGCCCGATCGCGTCAGCGTGCTTGGCGAGTTCGGCGGGCTTGGCCTTCCGCTGAAGGGTCACTTGTGGAAGGAAAGCGACAACTGGGGATACCGCACCTTCAAGACAACGGAGGAACTGCGTAGCGGTTACCGGCAACTCCTGGTCAAGATGCACCCGCTCATCGACAAGGGACTCGCGGCCGCGGTCTACACGCAGACGACCGACGTGGAAGTCGAAGTAAACGGACTGATGACCTACGACCGCGAAGTCATCAAGTTCGATGTGGATGAAACCGCGAAGTGGCACAAATCACTCTTCGGCCCGCCGCCAGAGTTCCGCGAACTCATCCCCACTTCCGAGAAGGATGCTCGGAAGTGGCATTACACAACCACCAAGCCCGCCGACGGCTGGGAGAAGCCCGATTTCGACGTGTCGAAGTGGACCGAGAGCGACGGCGGATTCGGCACGAAGGGCACGCCGGGCACGGTTGTCCGCACCGAGTGGAAGACAAACGACATCTGGATTCGCCGATCCTTCGAGCTGAAGGAATTGCCGAAGGGAGAAGTGATGCTGCGCATTCACCACGACGAGGACGCGGAGGTGTACATTAACGGCATACTCGCAGCGCGTGTCAGCGGCTACACGGTGGAGTACATGCCCGTACCGATTACGGCCGAAGGACGCAAGGCGCTCAAGGAGGGGAAGAACGTGATCGCGATCCACTGCAAGCAAACCGGAGGCGGGCAGTACATCGACGCGGGGTTGGTGGAGGTGGAGAAGAAGTGACGCGAACCCCGCCCACAAGGGCGGGGTGTAGGCGAATCCCCGCCCGCAAGGGCGGTGGGTGTTGCATGACCCACCGCCCTTGTGGGCGGGGTTCGCCTAGAACCTGCTCAATCCATACGGAGCTGGGTCAATGTGCGGCTTCTCACCGCACAGCATCTCGGCCACCAGTTTCCCTGTCGCTGTGGCCATCGAGAGGCCAAGCATGTTGTGACCGGCCGCGATGAGAACATTCCGAGCGGCCGGGGCGCGGTCGATGATGGGCAAACCGTCGAACGTCATCGGTCGCCAGCCCCACCACTCTTCTTCGACCGGCTCCGCGAGCGGTTCGCGCAAATACAACTTTGCGGCTCTCGTCAGAAGCGAGAGCCGCGAGCGGTTCATGCGGTCGTCGAACCCCGCGAACTCCATCGTGGAACCGAGCCGATAGCCACTTGCAAACGGCGTGACCGCGACTCGATGCTCCTCGAAGATCAGCGGATACGCGGGGCAGAGCGCGGGCCTCGGCATCGTCAGCGAATAGCCCTTCCCCGGCTGAATCGGCACCCGACAGCCAAGTTCATCATTCAACATCGGCGTCCAGGCGCCTGTTGCGATCACGATTTGATCCGCGGGCACTTCGCCTGAGTTCGTAAGAACCGCAGAGGCGGTTCCGTTTGCTTTCGCCAAACCAGTCACCGCGCGGTTCTCGCGAAGCTCGACTCCAAGCGACATCAACACGCGCTTCAGTTCGCTCATGAGCCGATCGGGTCGCAAGTGAGCATCGGATTCGTACAGGTAACCGCCTGCCATGCCGGGCTTCAAAGCTGGTTCGAGTGCAGCAAGCTCACTCGAATCGAACCGACGCGCGGGCATCGCAAACTCGCGCCGAAGTAGCTCATCGGTGTGTGTGTAATGCTCGAAGTGATTCTTTGACATGAATACGAAGAGCAATCCCTTTGTCTGCCACTCGCATTCAATGTGTTCGGTGCGGATCAACTCGTCGAAGAGCGCGCGCGAGGAATTCAGAAGTGCTTGAATCGCGCGGCCGGCAGTCAGCATGTCGCGGGTATTGCACTTGCGCGCGAAGCCGAGGAACCAGCGGAGGTTCCTGAGCACGACACCTGGCCGTACTTTTAAAGGAGAGTTGCGCTGGAAGAGTGTTTTCAGCGTGGACCAGATCGCGCCGGGGGCTGCGAGCGGTAACACATGACTGGGGCACACGTAGCCGCAGTTGGCGTGCGAACACCCAGTTCCGAACCCGGCGCGATCCAGCACCATCACCGAATGCCCGGCCTTCGCCAAATAGTACGCACAGCACGCGCCGATCACTCCTCCGCCAACCACGATGACACGCTTCGACATGATGCCCCCAAGGCGAACGGCCGGCGTGAGCCGGCTGGTTCTCCTCACCAGCTCACGCCGGCCGTTCGCCACGACACCAGCCGGCTCACGCCGGCCGTTCGCCTATCACTTCTTCTTCGGAATTGTGGTCAGCGGGAAGTCGTCGGTTCGGAACGGAGTCGCGGGGAGTCCTTCCTTGTTCGAGAGGTTCAGAGTCGGCTTGGCGAAGTTCACCCAGCCGTAGCGCACGGCCTTGATGTCCTTCACCGTGTCGCTCGTCACAACGACCGTATCTCCCTTGATGACCGCCTTCGCGGGGGTGAACTTTCCGTCCTCGCCCGCGACGGTGAAGCCGGTAAGTTCGCCGTCCTTCGAGACCAGCCCGCCGCCGACGTGATCGAAGAAGAGAGTCGCGGTTGCGCCTTCCAGTTTCGCGACCCTGAACACCGGCCCGCTGTAAACGATCTTCTCGCCGTAAGCGAGCGCGCGAGCGTTGAGCGCCAGGCGCGCGCCGACGGGTTCCTTCCGCTGCGGGTGAATGTCGGTCTCGTCGCCCACATCGGTAATCACCGCGATGCCAACCTTCGGCAACACCTTGGTCGCGTACAGTTGAGCGTCACGCAACTCGGCGTAATCCACGCCGCTCTTTCCTCCGCGGAACGGTGCCAGTTGCACACCCACAAATGGCAACTCGCTCCGCCAGCGTGCGCGCCAGTCCTTGATCATCGTTGGGTAGAGCGTGCGATACTCATAAGCGCGCCCGGCGTTCGATTCTCCCTGATACCAGATCGCTCCTTTCACCGGGAAGTTTAACAGCGGGTGAATCATCCCGTTGTAAAGAGCCGTCGGGCTATTCTGGCCCGGCACCTTCTTGTCCATCTCGAATTGTTTCGCGGCGGCTCGTGCCCGATCCGCGAGATACTTCAAGCTCGGTTCAGCGTCGAGCGCTTCGAGACTGGTCCACGCCTCGCACACGGTTCCGCCCCAGTTGGTCGCGATGAGGCCAACGGGCACCTTCAGTTGCTTCTCCAGATCGCGGCCGAAGTAGTAAGCGACCGCGGAGAACTCCAGCGCCGTATCCGGCTCGCATTCCTGCCACTTGCCGAAGGTCACCTTCGGGCCGCCCTTTCCGCGCTGTTGAGTCACCACCTGGAAGTCGTACTGTGGAGTCGCGGCCGGGCGTCGCGGAAGTGTCATGAGGCGAATGTTCGGGTTCTTGGCTTCCGCCGACACTTTCTTCCCCTGATCCTCCTTCGTCAGCCGCCAGAGTTCCCACTGCATGTTCGATTGCCCGGAGCAAATCCACACCTCGCCCACCGCGACATTCTTGAACTCCACCGTGTTCTTGCCGCTGATCTTCAGCGAGTAGCCGGTGCCCGCCTCGTGCTTGCCGAGGTTGACGATCCAGTTGCTGTCCTTATCCGCGGTGGTCTGAGTCTTGGAGGATGTGCCATCGTTTCGCGCGAGAAGCACGGTCACCGCTTCGCCTGGTTCGGCCTTGCCCCAGATGATGGTGCTGTTTCCTCGTTGAAGAACCATGTTGTCGGAGAAGATCGGGTGCGGAGTAACATCCGCGCGGGCGTTGCCCAGCGCAAAAACACTCACCGCAACGGCCAGTAGCAGAGCCTTGAGGGTACGCATGAGAGGAACTCCTGGGTGATGGGATCGCGAGCTATGCGAGCGACAGGTTAAGCCAGACAAGCGAGATTGGCAACAAGGAAGAGTGGTTTCGTCTTTCAAAGTAGTAGGCATTCGCCGGGTGCCGTTCATAGCAGTCATCACGCTCCGCGTGATGCAGCCCCGAAGGGCAACGCCGTGAAGGATTTATACTGTTAGTGGAGTTGGGGTTGGCGTCGTTGGGAGGATAAGCGAGAAGAGCCAGATTCCCCCATCACC
>JAKEEV010000756.1 GCA_022616395.1 Planctomycetia bacterium
CCAGTTCGCCCAGTTCAGCGACTGCGCGCGGAGCGTGATCTTCCGCGCCCACCGACGAACCACCAGAGACGAGAATCACATCGGCGTCGGTGTCGCGAATCGCGTCTCGAACGGAGTTGTAATCGTCGCGGAGATAGCGCACGGGCAGCACCTCAGCTCCATCTCGCGCGGCGAGTGCTTCGAGCATTGGCGAATTGCTATCCACAATCTTGAAGCCTTCGGGCTTCGCGCCCGGTGGAAGTAGCTCATTGCCGGTTACCAGAATCGCGACACGCGGTTGGCGGATTACCTGCACTGTGCTTGAACCGATGGACGCGAGTAGCCCGACATCTTGCGGTCGAAGTAGTCGGCCCGCGGGGAGCACCGAGCTTCCCTTCGCCACGTCCTCGCCCACTCGACCGACATGGCGACCGGGAGAAACAGGCTCGCGGGCCAGCACTCGACCATTCGCTTCGACCTGAGCGACTTCGGCCATCAACACCGCGTCCGCGCCTGTCGGGATCGGCGCGCCTGTCATAATGCGCACCGCCTGGCCCGGTTGAACTTCGCCCGTGAAGGGCTTTGCGGGAAGCGATTCGCCGATGAGCACAAGCGGAAGCGGGTTGTAAGCATCCGCGCCGAAGGTATCTTCCGCGCGCACAGCGAAGCCATCCATCGCGGCGCGCGGAAACCCTGGGACATCCACCTCGGAGACCAGAGCTTCCGCCAGCACACGACCAGCGGATTCGCGTAGTGAGACAGTCTCGCCCGCAAGCGGCACAGTGCGCGAGTCAAGAAGCGCGAGAACCGCATCCACCTCCGCACGGTCGCGGAAGCCGCGCATGCGGACATCGAAGAACGGGGAACTCTGTTCGTTGCTCATGGTCTGCTCCGCAGTCCGCGTAACCGATACGATCACGATTCCTTGCCTCGCTTCACAAACCTGCGTTCTCGGCGTGACCCGCACAACCGCCTGTCTGGAAGCGGAATTGAACAAGTTTCACTCAAGTGGCGCATTGTGGTCGCGCAAGTCGGCCTTACATTTGAATGATACTCGTGTTGGCCGCGCTCAAACTCTCGCGGCTC
>JAKEEV010000757.1 GCA_022616395.1 Planctomycetia bacterium
AAGAATCCGGCGATGAGTCTACCTCGCAGAATGGCGCTTACGCACGTGTTGAACTGAAGAACGTAGCCTTCAAGCTTTGAGATTTGTTCCTCGCGTGGCGAGAACGTGCCCGCGTGATGTACGCCAAGCCAGCCTTCCAGCGTGCGGACCACTTCGCCCATTGTCTGGAACCGGTCGTCTGGACTTTTCTCCATCATGCGCAGAATCACGGCCGAGAGTTCTTTCGGCACGCGGCTGACGATCTGTTCGGGAGGAACGAGGGGATCGTAAGCGTGCTTGGTCATCAGTTCGACAGCGGTCGTGCCATCGAATGGCGGTCTGCCGGTGACGAGAACGTAGAGAGTACAACCGAGCGAGTAGATGTCGGCTCGGTGATCGACGGTCGCCGCGTCTCGACACTGTTCGGGGGACATGTACGCGGGCGTTCCCAGCGCGATGCGTGCTCCGGTCATGTCCGCGGGGAGCAGAAGCAGCGGGCTACTCGAACTCTTCTTCTCGAGGCGATCATCTCCTGGTGTGGTCGCGGGTGTCTTGACCAGTCCGAGGTCGGCCACCTTGACCAGCCCCTGATCGTCCAGGAGCATGTTGTCGGGCTTGACATCGCGGTGAATCATTCCGCGGTCGTGAGCGTGTTTCAACCCGCGCGCTGCCTGAAGCACGTAGCTGACCGCGGTCTCCGGGTCGAGTTTCCCCTGAGTCCTGACCACATCGGCGAGCGACTTCCCCGGAACGTATTCCATGCTGAAGAAGCGCGAGCCGTCCACTTCGCCAATGTCGTGGATCTGGACGATATTGGGATGGGAGAGTTGAGCCGCCGCGTAAGCTTCGCGTGTGAAGCGGGCAACGAAGACCGGGTCGTTCGCCCAGCGCTTGCTCATGACCTTCAGCGCCACCGGGCGGTCGAGCGACAGTTGCCGGGCCAGATAGACCGTTCCCATTCCCCCGCGACCAAGTTCTCGTTCAATCTCGTAGCCGCGGACTTCGGTTCGCGGAGGGATGAACTCGTCCGAGTCGGGGACTCCAGAGCGTTCCGCGGAACCTCCCCGCTCTGGGTCGGGATTGGTTCGAGCCATTCCGAAGCCCTGGGACTTGGCGGCAGAAGATTGTTCGCTGCTGGAGTCGCCTGAGTCGCCACCACTTGGCGTTGCCAGGACAAAGGCGGCGGGCGATTTCTGGCTGATCGCGGCTTGAGGATCTCGGACTTCGGTCTCGGTGTTGAGTCCGCGAACCTGGCAACTGGTCCCGGCCTCGGCGGGAACCCAAAGCAAGAACGCTCTGGCGCAGGCGGGGCATTTGGGGCGATAGCGACCCGGTTTCGGGGATTTCAGATGAATGCGATGATCGCAATATGGGCAATTGATTGCCACTGCGGGCACCTCGCGCGAGTCAGGCGTCAAGCGAGACAATTCAGGTGGGCGGTTTCTCACACGCCACGAGTCACGAAAAGGGTAGGTCACAATTGGTTTGCGCGACGAAGTGAATCGTGTGAGGGGAAACCAGAGAGGCGCAACATTTTCGGGCGGGGCTGAAAAGTCGAAGCCAAACCGCGAGGAATCGGAGCATTCAGGTCCGGGCGAAGTTGAGGTCTCACA
>JAKEEV010000758.1 GCA_022616395.1 Planctomycetia bacterium
GGTGCTCGTCGCGCTCGGCGCTTGGAGCATGAGTGCGTATTTCCAGGAACGAGGCGACGCGTGGCAGTATTACATGCCTCTGGCGCTGGTGGTGATCGGTTTGTGGGCCAGCTTTCGCATTGTCCAAATTCCGGCGTTTGCCGATTTTTTGATTTCCGTCGAAGGGGAGATGAACAAGGTATCGTGGCCGTCGCGGGGCGAATTGTTTCGCGCTTCGATCGTGGTGATCCTGGTCATCTTTTTCCTGGCGGGTTTGTTGTTTTTGTACGATAACTTGCTCTCCTTTTTGATGAAGGGCATCGACTCGGTCGTGGTCCGATTGTTTGGTTGAGAACACACATTACCGTTCGAGCGTCACAAAGGATTCATCCCATGGCGGATGAACAAGACAATCCGAACGAAGAACCGATGACCAACGAAGCGCATTCGCCTGTGGCCGACGATGCGGTCAGCAACCGCAGCGACGATACCGCGCTCGATGATGCGGAAGCGGCGCCCGCCATCGAAGCGGGTTCGCTCGATTCGCCGGCCTCGACGAACGATTCGGCTCAAACGGAGCTTGACAGCGACGCGACCGTGGAGCCAGTGGTCGAGGAACAGGCGGCGTACGAAGCGGCGGAAGCGGAGGCGGATGAAACCGGCGAGGAGGACATCGCGGAGGAAGAGCCCGTTCGGCCCAGCCGCGGTCCGGTGGAAGAGACGCTGCCCGTTGAGGAAGAAATCCGGATGGATTGGTACATCCTCAAGGTGCAGAGCAACCGGGAGCGCTCGATCGCCGAGGCGCTGGAGCGAAAGATGCGAATCGAAGGGCTCGACCGGTTCTTCGACCAGGTGATCGTGCCGACCGAGAAGGTCACGGAGTTCAAAGGGGGCAAGAAGAAGGTCGTTGAGCGAAAGCTGTACCCGGGCTACATCGTCGTCCACATGCATATCAACGACGACACGTGGTTCGCGGTCCGCGAGACCTCGGGCGTCGGCGATTTCACGGGCGCCGGCGGGAAGCCGACGCCGATGTTGCCGCAGGAAGTGGCCCGCATCATTCAGACCGAGGAAGAGGAAACCAGCGAAGCGCCAAAGCTCGACATTCGATTCCATTCGGGCGACAAGGTGAAGGTGAAGGAAGGCAACTTCGAGAGTTTCGAAGGCGAAGTGAACACGATCGACGAAGCCAGCGGCCGTGTAAC
>JAKEEV010000759.1 GCA_022616395.1 Planctomycetia bacterium
CATCGAGTGCCATCAAGTAGGAAGTGAGCGTTCCGCCGCCGGAACAACCGGAGCAGCCGAGCTTCTTCGCGTCAACTTCTGGCCGACTCGCGAGGTAATCGAGTGAGCGAATGCCGTCCCAGACGCGATAGCTCGCGGTGCTGCGCCCAACGAGTAGCGCGCTGATACCGCACATCGTGTGTTCGCTCGTGCTTCCCCGAATCGCGGGGTTACCGATCTTGTCAAGCAACTGACTCCGCTCACCCTGGCCGATGGGATCATACACAAGAGCCGCGATGCCGTTTTTCGCCAGCAGAATCGCGCCGCGTTGCATGTACTCAGCGGCCTTCCCGTTCTGGCTGTGACCAAGCGGCATGAGCACGCCGGGGAACGGCCCCTTCCCTTCGGGCAAATACAGGTTCGCGGTGACGTGGTGATCCGGTCGGCTCTCGTAAATCACGCGTTCGATGGTGTAACCGTCGCGCTTCAGTGTGCCGACCGTCTTCGCGTTCAGCGGAGTTTTCTCCGGGAAGCCGCCAAGTGCTTCGATGAAATTCGCACGCAGCGTCTTCTGCCGGGCCGCGATGTCCGCGGGCGATTTCAGTTTCTCGATTTCCGCTTTGCGCTTCGCGAAATGCTTGTCGCACTCCGCGATGAGCGCGAAGTGAAGCATCTTCCGCGGAGGTGTCTCGCCCTTACCGGGCTTGAGTACGGTGAGATCATCCGCGGCGACGACTGCACCGGAGAGGAATGCGACGGTGAGGAGAGCAAGAGGTCGCATGGTTGCACCTGGAAATGATGTAGGACAGGCTTCCAGCCTGTCTGAAGCTTTGACAGGCATGATGCCTCTCCTACAGAGTGACAGGCTCGAAGCCTGTCCTACGGGAATGTCCACACTTGCACGGCTCCGGCCATGTCGGCGGCCGCGATCCACGAGCCATCCGGCGACCAGCTTACCGCGCAAATCCAGTCCTTGAACTGACCGCCGCGTGGCTTGCCGACTTCCGAGACGAGCTTGCCGGTCGCGGCTTCCCAGATGCGCACGACGGTATCTCGACCGCTCGAGGCGAAGTGCTTGCCGTCGGGGTGGAACGCGAGGTCCGTCACGCCTTCCTGGTGCGACGGAGCGAGCGCCTTCGTCACCTTCTTGGTGGAAGGATCGAGAAGGTAGAGCTTGCCCTCGGCCTCCCCGCCGCGTCCGAGGACGAGAACCTTGCCATCGGGCGAGTACGCAGCGCTGCTAAAGTGCGCGCCCTTGAACTCCTTGAGTGGCGACAGATCGCAATGCACTTCACCGATGTCCGCGTCCCAAAGTTTGAGCGCTGAGTGCCGGCCGGAGTCGAAGATGAGCGGCAGTCGCTCGCTCACGCAGGCTTGCTTCTGATCGGGCGAAAGAGCGACCGCGTAGGCCCAGCCCTTCACCTTCCAGCGCCTCGTGACCTTGCCGGTCACTGCGTCCCACACGATGACGTGCCCGCCGTCGTCACCGGTAATCATCGCCTTGCCGTCGCGCGATAGTTCCATGCCGACAATCCACTCCTTGTGTTCATTCAGCGTGCGGGACGGCTTTAGCACGCCGACTTTCGCTTCAAGCGGAGCCGGAATCTTGCTCGCGCGCCGACGCTTCAGGTCTTCGATGGTGCGAGCATTGAGTGCGACTGTTTCCGAAGGCGCGGGGAGTTTCTCCGGGATGTCCCAGTAGCGGATGGAGTGATCGTAGCTGGAAGAGATAAGCGTCTTGCCGTCGGGCGAACACGCGAGCCGCGAGATCACATTGGTGTGGCCTGCGAGCTTCGCGAGCGGCTTCGGTGGATCGCCTCCGGGTTTCTCTGGCAGTTCCCAAAGCAGAATCTGGCCGAGGTTGTTCCCCGCCGCGACGCGCCGAGACGAGACGAGGAACGCGACCGCCGTCACCCAGTCGGCGTCCCACTGGAGGTTCCACACTTGCGACGGCTTGGTGAGATCGGGCATGACAGCCTCTTGGCGAACCCCGCCCGCAAGGGCGGGGGGTCCTCTTGGTGATGTGGCACTGAACCCACCGCCCTTGCGGGCGGGGTTCGCCAATCACAGCAGTTCCGTCACCGGCTTGGCTCCTTCGGGTGTCAGCCACACGGGGCGGACGCCGTGGTAGTGCTTCGTGCGGTAGTCGATGCCGAGTGTCTTGTAGATCGTCGCGAACAGGTCGCCTTCGCTCACGGGGTTGTCCTTCACCGTGCGGCCGTCGGCGTCGGTTGCGCCGAACACCTGACCACCCCTAATGCCGCCACCGGCGAGCACAATCGTCCACGCGTTGATGAAGTGGTCGCGGCCGGCTCGGTTATTGATGCTCGGCGTGCGGCCCACTTCGCCCATCCAGATCACAAGCGTATCTTGAAGCAGTCCGCGATCTTCGAGATCGATTAACAACGTGCTCCAAGCCGGGTCGAGGCACTGCATGTTCCCCTTGTGACAGACGAAGTTGTCCGCGTGGCTGTCGTAGTTCTCCTGACCCACTTCCACGAACGGGATGCCGGCTTCCACCAGCTTGCGAGCCATGAAGCACCCGCGGCCGATCTCGGTGTCGCCGTAGCGTTCCTTCGCGGCCGGCCAGTCCTTCGATGTGTCGAACACACCCTTCGCCTTGAGCAACCGCCAGGCGCGTTCCTTCGCAACGCGATGGCTTTCGTAAGGTGTCGCCTTGTGATCGACCGCGAACTCGTCTTCCACCAGTCTGAAGAGGTCGGCGCGCTTCTTGTCGGCTTCTTCTTTCAGGTACGAAGTGGTGAAGTACGGCATGCGACCGTCGCGACCGAGACCGAACGGCTCGTACTTCGGCCCAAGATACCCCGCGCCGCCGTTGCCGGTCGAACCCATGCGGACGAAGCTCGGCAGGTCGCTGTCGGGGTTGCCGTTGAACTTCGCGATCACCGAGCCGATCTCCGGGTGAGGTGTCCGCTCGCTCATCTTGTAGCAAGTGTGCATGTGGTAGATGCCGTCCGGGTGGTCCGGCGACTGCGTCTTCATGCTGCGAATGACCGCGAGCTTGTCCGCAATCGCCGCCATCTTCGGCAAGTATTCGCACACCTGAAGCCCGGTCACCTTCGACTGAATCGGCCGGAACGGGCCGCCGGTTGTGCGACCGGACTTCATGTCGAACGTGTCAATCTGACTCGCTCCACCGTTCATCCACAGAAGGATGCAGCGCTTCTTGTTCTTGATGACTTCCTCCGCGGCGGTCCGCGCGTGAGCGAGTCCGCCCCAGTTGGGCAGAATCAGCCCCGTGCCGGTCACGGCCGCGCCTTTGAGAAACGCCCGGCGCGACAGGTGCGATTGCAGGTGGGTCATTTGCTGGCCTCAAGGCAATTGAACTAACCACAGAGACACAGAGGCACAGAGAAAACCAAGAACAGTGTTTTCAAGAACTCTCTTCTCTCTTTTCTTCTCTGTGCCTCTGTGTCTCTGTGGTTAGTCTCTTCTTAGTGGTTGAACCTAAACTCGCTGCTGTTGAGCAGCACCCAGATAGCATCTTCGACGGCCGCGTCGGGCTTCGGTTCGCGTTTGATGAAACTCACGAACGCTTCCAGCTCCTTCG
>JAKEEV010000760.1 GCA_022616395.1 Planctomycetia bacterium
AGGGGCCAGGTGGCCTTTATGGCGAGCAAACGCTGGAATTCATGGGGTTTAGAAAGGCCACCCCCCTGGCCCCGATGCCTGGCGCTTGTCTGGCGCTGGGTTGGGGTTTGCCGGCGCGCAGGAAGGTCGGTCCGACGTGCCAGGAACGCGCCGGTTCCTTCTACTCCAGTATGCGCCATTACTGTACAAAAGTCAAGTATCCCATCGGATTTGCCGAACCCCCCGCAGACGGAAACGAATCAATGCGATTGCGTATTACTTCTCCGGGCTTAGGTTCCACAATTTGATCGTGTTGTCCCAGCCGGTTGAAGCCAACGTTTTCCCATCGGTGCTGAACGCCAAGGACACTACTGTCGCTGTGTGCCCCTTGAGAGTGGCGAGTTCTTTGCCGGTGCTCACATTCCACAGCTTAATCTTGTCGTCGCCACTTCCCGAGGCCAGTGTCTTGCTGTCCGGGCTGAATACCAAGCACCATGCCCTCTCCGTGTTCCCCTTCAGTGCGCCTTCTTCCTTCGCGGTCACCGGGTTCCAGAACCTGATTGTCTTGTCCCAGCCGGTCGATGCAAGTGTCTTGCCATCCGGGCTGTAGGCGACCGAACTCACCTTGTCGGTATGCCCCTTCAGAGTAGCCTGCTCCTTGCCCGAAGCCACATCCCACAACTTGATCGTTTTGTCACTGCTTGCGCAAGCGACGGTCTCATCATCCGGGCTAAACGCCACACTCCAAACCCAGTCGGTGTGCCCCTCCAATGTGTCTTGCTCCTTGCCGGTGACGGGATCCCATAACTTCACCGTCTTGTCCGCGCTGGCCGAGGCAAGGCTGCTGCCATCCGAACTGAACGCCACGCACTTCACCCGGTGTGTATGTCCCTTCAGAGTAGCCCGTTCCTTGCCCTTGGCGACATCCCACAACCTGATCGTGTTATCATCGCTGGCCGAAGCGAGCGTTTTCCCGTCCGGACTGAACACCACGCAGTTCACCACATCCGTGTGGTCTGTGAAAACGGCGAGTTCCTTGCCCTTGCCCACGTCCCACAGGCGGACTTTCTTGTCGAAACTGCCCGAGGCGAGGGTCTTGCCGTCAGGGCTGAACGCCACCGACGACACGAAGAATGTCGTGTCGACCTTGATAGTGGTCTTCACCGCTGGTTGGGAGAGTGCCTCCCTCTGCGAGCCGAGCAGTACCGCCAGCCCGAAAACCCAGCACCCGGAGGCGAACATGTTCACACGCATCGGAGTTCCTTTCGGAGCGCAGTCGCGGGCATCGATCCGCAGCCGGCGTGGCGCGAGGCTCGGTACCCTCGGACCGCTTTGGCCTCGACCCTCACTTCTTCTTCGGTTGCGTGACTCGCAGTGGGGTCTTCACGTCGTTGGATTGCTTTGAGCCGGGCGTACTTCGACCGTCGGCAATGAACCGCTCCATCTGTTTGGTGAGCTTCTGCACGACCTCCGGTTGATCGGCGGCAACGTTCTTCGTCTCGCCCAGGTCAGCCGTCAAGTCATAGAGTTCGTCGGCGGGAGCGTCCGGCGGGCCGGCGAAGATCAACTTCCACTTCCCTTGTCGGATCGCGAGCGTTCCGTTGGCCGCTTGATGAACTACTGCCTCGCGTCCCTGTCGGTCGGGCTTCTCGCCTTTCAGAAGCGGCAGCAGGCTGACACTATCCTCGCCCGCGCCCTCGGGCAACTTCGAGCCGAGAATCGCGGAGGCTGTCGCGAGCATATCGGTGTGGCAGATCGTCTCGTCGCACACACTTCCGGCTTTCACCGTGCCCGGCCAGCGAACGATAAACGGAACACGATGCCCGCCCTCGTAAATGTCGGTCTTGTATCCCCGCAGCGGCCCACTTACCGAATGCCCCGCCTTCTCCAGTGCCGGAAGGCCCGTGTACTTCGCGTGCCCGTTGTCGCAGGCGAAGATGACGAGCGTGTTCGCGGTCAACTTGTGCTTCTCCAGAGTCGTCAGCACCTCGCCCACCACCCAGTCCGTCTCCATGAAGAAGTCGGCCAGGTTGCTGATCCCGCTCTTGCCTTTGAACTTGGCAGATGGCGCGATCGGTTCGTGAGGAGAAGTGAGCGGGAAGTACAGGAAGAACGGTTTACCGTCCTTCGCGCGGTCGGCGATGTAACCGGTTGCCTTCGTCGTCAGAGTTGGGAGGATCTCGTCGAACTTCCACCCCGGCAGCATCGCCCCCGGTCGGCCGTTGAGATCGCGAACGGTCTTCTCGGCGGTCGGATTCCCAACGGTGCGATCATTATCCAGGAAGCAGTACGGCGGATAGTTCGGGACATCGGTTCCAAAGTACCAGTCGAAGCCGCGTGTGGTTGGCCCGTTCGCGATGGCCTTGTCAAAGACCACTTTCCCTTCCGCCTTCGGCCAGTCCCAACCGAGATGCCACTTGCCGACGCACGCGGTGTGATATCCCTTCTGCTTGAACAGCGCGGGGACGGTGAGCCGGTTTGCAGCGATCAGCGGCGGGTCGTAAGGTCCGAGAACTCCGCGCCGGAGTTTGGTGCGCCAGGCGTATCGGCCGGTGAGGATGCCGTAGCGCGACGGGGAGCAGACAGCCGAACCGGAGTGAGCATCGGTGAAGCGCATTCCCTCCTTCGCGAGGCGGTCAAGGTTCGGAGTGGGAATCTTGGACTTCGGGTTGTAGCAGCCAGCGTCCCCATAACCGAAATCATCGGCCAGAATGTAGACCACGTTGGGCGTCTCGGCCGTGGCCGCCGGCCCGACACATACGGCCAGGAGTGGAAGAGTGATCCAATACCGCATGGGTATTCCCTCTGTGAATTCATGAAGCAAATAGCAGGCGGTCCAGCCCGCGCACCAGTCCTGTTACGTCCATTACCTTTCTCACCGCCAACAGCGTGCCGCTGACATATGGAGCGGCACTCTTCCCCGCGTCGTGGCGGATCGTGAGCCGCTCATCGGGCAGCGCAAACAACGCTTCAACCGCCAACACGTAACCCGGCAACCGCACCGAATGTACCTGAGTGCCTCCAATCGATGCGCCTCGTGCCTCTGGATTGCCGTGAGTTCGTTCGATGGGAACCGCTAACTCCGCCGGGCCAATTTCGCCGAGAGCCTCCGCCAGTTCGCGCGCGGTGCCACTCGGCGCATCTGGTTTCCCCGCGTGGGAGTAATCAATCATCTCGCGCGAGGGAAGATACCTGGCCGCGATCAGCGCGAAGTGCTTCAACAACGCGGCCGTGAGCGAGAAGTTACCGGCCGCGACCACTCCGAGACCGCCAGAAATAGCTGCACGCTCAAGGTCGGCATAGTCGGAGGCCGTCAGGCCCGATGTGCCGACCACCACGCGCACTCCACGAGCCAGAGCCTCCAGAGTGCGAGCTTTGACCGTGTCGGGAGTCGTGTAATCCACCAGTACGTCTGTTGGGCGTCCCAGTGCCTCAGCGAGTGTGGCGGAGACCGTTACGCCAGTGCCAGAGACGCCGAGAAGCTCGCCCACGTCACGGCCAGTTGATTGACGCGCGATTGCACCGCTTAACTCAAAATCTGCGGAACCGAGAATTGCACGAGCGACCGCGCTGCCGGTCCAGCCGCTTGCGCCCGCGACACACACACGGATCGCCATGTCTCCTCTCCGTCGCGAGCCGAGGACTGTACGACATTGCCCAGACGTACTCAGAACAACTGGCGGATCGGTTCACCTTCGCTCAGGCGGAACGGTCGGTTGGTTTGATCGTGAACTTCGGTCGCGGGGTCAATTCCAAAGCGCCAGAAGATCGTTGAGGCGATGTCGGCGGGTGTTACTGGTTCGGTCGCGGGGTAGGCGCCAATCTTGTCGCTCGAACCGAACACCGTACCACCCTTCACTCCTCCACCAGCCAGAAGAGCTGTGTAACAGTCCGGCCAGTGATCGCGACCAGCACTTCCGTTGATCTTCGGCGTGCGACCGAACTCGCCCAGAGCCAGCACCAATGTCGAGTCAAGCAGTCCGCGAACTTCCAAATCTTCAATGAGTGCCGAGAGAGCCTGGTCGGCCGGCGGAATTAACTGACGGTGCCGAGGGAAGAGTTTCTCGTGGCTGTCCCAGTTCGCGTCCTGTCCGTTGGTCTGGCCATCGAACGCCGCGACGAAGTTCACTCCCCCTTCGACCAACCGCCGAGCAAGCAACAGACTCTGTCCGAGTCGATGTCGGCCGTAGCGTTCGCGGAGTCGCTGCGGTTCCTTCTGAATGTCGAACAGTCTGCGCACTTCAGGAGAAGCGAGCAACCGCACGGCACGATCCCGGTTGATTGCTCCGCGTTGGGCAGGTCCGGAAAGCGCAGAGTTATCAAGCCCGCGCAAGAGCGCGGCTCGATCACTCAGATCGGAAGCGCCCTCGAACGCCGCGATGCGGAAGTCCGGCGCGTTCGGGTCGCGGTCTACTTGAAACCGGTCGAAAGCGCCTCCGAGCAGACCGGGCGTTTGCCCCGGCAACTGAACCACGTTGTAAAGCGTGTAGGGAAGCGCGACATAAGGCAGAATGCCGGCACGCTCTCCCAGAGAAAAACTAACTGCCGAGCCGAGTGTGGGAATGCCGCGCGGGTCGTCCGTGAGCAATTCCTGATCGCCACCCGCGGGAGTCCGGCCGGTCAGAGCTTCGGCCGCAGCGGAGTTATGATTGCGCATCGGATGGTGGAGACTCCTTACCAGCGCGACGCGGTCCATCACGCGAGCCATTCGCGGCAGGTGTTCGGACACGCGCACTCCGGGCACAGCGGTTGGGATCGTGGCGTATTCCCCGCGAACTTCTCCCGGCGCGTTCGGCTTGGGATCGAATGTATCGAGATGGCTCGGTCCACCGTAGAAGAAGACCAGCACGCAGGACCGGAGCGTCGGTCGAGGACCGAAGGTCCGACCCGACGCGATACTGAAGCAGATCGCGTTCTTCGGCACGCCAACAGGAGTGGGCGAACTCGCGGCCCGTACCGGCGACAGCCCGGCGAAGCCCGCGCTGAGCGCACCGAACAGCTCTCTCCGAGAGAGTGCGGAATTCGGAACGCGGAATGCCGAATCAGAAGACATCGAGAGACCCCTTCGGAGAAGCACAACGAGCATGTCGGTTGTACCCCACCGTTACAGTCGATGCAACGATCTCAGGGTTGATCTTCTCGCCCGCGAGGGAGTCGCGCCGGCTGATCTCGGCACGGCGAGGGCAACGGGTTTCGTAACTCTCCGAAAATGGCCGACGGTTCGCTCTCTCGCGTTCTGTTTGTCTCCTGGGTGATTGTCCGACGCCAGTTCGTGGACTTCCGCGCCCACCCGAATTCCGTGACCGAGCCTCAACCGCTCTCGAAACTTGGAACCAGCCGACGAGGACCGGCTCAGTTCTTGCTGACTGAACTGAGAAGTGGAGCCATACTCCTATTGGTCGTATTCCCGCTCGCGCATAACGGTCTACTCAACACCTGCCATCCGGCTTCCCGTGGAATGTCGGATGATCCTCCCAGGTCGCCGGCCCATGACGCCATCCTTTAACCCCCCGGCACTCCCCCCGGCCGCTCGTGCCACTCCCGAACGAAGTCTCGCTCAACTTCGCGCGATCGTATCGAACATGGCAGACGGCCTTGTGGTCGCGGACACCGCTGGGAATCTGTTGGACTGGAATCCGGCCGCTCTGCGGATGCACGGCTACCCAAGCGTCGAAGAAGTCCGTCGGCACCTGTCCTCGTTCGCCGACCTCTTCGTCCTGTCGGTTCCAGGAGGCCCCCCTCTGCCGTTCTCAGAGTGGCCGATGTCCCGGATTCTCCGGGGCGAGACGCTCTCCAACGACGAACTCCAGGTTCGGCGGACGGACACGGGGCAGGAACTGGTCATCAGCTACAGCGGCACTCTCGTTCCCGATCCAACCGGCGGGCCGGAGTTGGCCGTGCTTACCCTCCGCAACGTGACCGACCAGCGGCGGGCCGAGGCGGAACTGCGCGCCAGCGAGACGCTGTTCCGCAGCGCGTTCGAGAACACGAACGTGGCGATGGTGCTCACCGACCTCAGCCATCGCTTCATTCGTGTGAATGCCGCCTTCGCCCGGTTGTTCGGCTACTCACAAGAGGAGATGCTGAGGATGTCGATGCCCGACATCACCCACCCCGACGACCTGGCCGAGAGCTTCGCCCGCCGGGAACTGCTTCTGTCTGGAGAAAGTCACTTCACGCAACGCAAACGATACCTGCACCGGGACGGACGAGTTCTTTGGGGTGTAACCAATGTCTCTCTTGTGCGCGACGCTGCCGGCCGCCCGCGGTTGTACGTCGGCCAGGTGCAGGATGTCACCGCGCAGAAACAGGCGGAGAATGAACTGCGCGCAAGCGAAGGGCGATTCCAGGCGTTTTTCGACGCGACGACCGCTGCGATGGTCGAGATTTCGCCAGACGCGCGTTACCTCCGGGCCAACGCCGCCTTCTATCGGATGTTCGGCTACTCGCCGGAGGATCTCCCGAACTTGACCGTGGGCGATATCGTCTTCCCCGAAGACCGGGAGGCAGTCCTCGCACAGTACAACCGGGTCGGTCAAGGCGAGACAACGTCTTACGAAGCGGATCGGCGATACCGGCGCAAGGATGGCTCACCTCTCTGGGCGCGGGTGAGCGTGGTGGCCGCTCGCGACGAGACCGGTCTGCCAAAGCTGGTGACCGCCGTGGTGATCGACATGACCGAGAGGAAGAAACTGGAGGAGCAG
>JAKEEV010000761.1 GCA_022616395.1 Planctomycetia bacterium
CATCGGTGACGCGCTGACGCGCCTCTTGCGTTTCCTCTGTCACAATGTCATCACCGACAACCACCTCGGCGACTGGGGCACTCAGTTCGGAATGCTCATCTACGGCTACAA
Organism: Planctomycetia bacterium; assembly: GCA_022616395.1. Lineage (GTDB taxonomy): Bacteria > Planctomycetota > Planctomycetia > Gemmatales > Gemmataceae > Gemmata. Next base: position 112 of record JAKEEV010000761.1, read on the forward strand.
GAACCTGCTCGACAAGGAAGCGTACCAGCGCGATCCCGTCCGCGAACTGGTCCGCGTGTACAAGGAAGTTCGCCGACTGGACAAGGAGGCTGGAGGCGATGAGGAGGACGAGAACGCCACCAATCCAATCGCCACCGCGTACCGCGAAGAGACCGCGAAGTTGCATCGTGGCGACCCGGAGAACGTGCAACTGTGGAACGAGTTCATGCCGCATTGCATGAAGGAGATCCACGGCGTCTACTGCATTCTTGGCATTCTTCCCTTCGATCACGAGCACGGAGAGAGCTTCTATAACCCGATGCTGGCGGGCGTCGTCGAGGACATGCTGGCGAAGGGCATCGCGTTTGAGAGCAAGGGCGCGGTTGTAATCCCGAACGCGAAGGGCATCATTCCGCAGACGGAAGAAGAGCAGAAGAAGGAAGAACCACCGGCAATCCTCCGCAAGCGTGACGGCGCGTTCACATACACGACCTCTGATCTGGCAACGGTGAAATACCGCGTGGAACACTTTCGCCCGGATGTGATGCTCTACGTCGTGGATTCACGCCAGGCGCTGCACTTCAAGACATTCTTCGCGCAGGCGCGCCGTTGGGGTTACGACCGCGTCGAGATGAAGCACATCAACTTCGGTTCCGTGCTCGGCGCGGACGGCAAGCCGCTGAAGACCCGCGAAGGAGACGCGGTTGAGTTAACCACACTGCTCGCTGAGGCGATCACGCTGGCCCAGGAATCGTACCGCAAGAGCTACGACGAGCGCAGAAGCCACGGGCATGACGTACCGGAGTTGACCGAGGATGTGATCCATGACATCGCGACTGTAGTCGGCATCGGAGCCGTGAAGTACGCCGACCTGAGCCAGAACCGCACCAGCGACTACAAGTACGATCCCGAGAAGATGACTTCCACGGAAGGCAATACCGCGACCTACATGCAATACGCCTACGCGCGCTGTCGGAGCATCTTCCGCAGGGAGAACATCGACGACACACGCTTCCGCACGCACCCGCCAGCCGTGATGATGACGCACCC
>JAKEEV010000762.1 GCA_022616395.1 Planctomycetia bacterium
TCGGTTGGGTGATGGGGGAATCTGGCTCTTCTCGCTTATCCTCCCAACGACGCCAACCCCAACTCCACTAACAGTATAAATCCTTCACGGCGTTGCCCATCGGGGCGGAAGTGAACACTTCGCGGCTCTGATGGCATCGTCACGGGCTTGCCGATTCTCTGGCCAGTTTCAACATTCCAGAACGCAAGCTCGCCAGCGCCCGGCTCGTACATCTTCTGTTGTCGTTCGACCGGTGTCGTAAAGGGTGTCGTGATGGTGACCAGCACGCGATTGTCCGGGGACAGGTCGGCGTCAAGAACGATACCGCCAGGAGTAATTGCCGAGCCGACAGGGGTTCCTTTCGCCGTGTCGTGTAACTGAATCTTCCGCAAAGTGGCGGAGGAGTTAGTTCCGCCGCTGGGGATGATGAGTTTCCCGTCTCGGCTGATGCGCGACAGGCTCCGTGAGGGAGCGAGGTGAATGTGTCGGTAGGGCGAGTCGGGCAACGACTACACACGCACGAAGCCATCGGTCTGCGCAGTGGCGATGCGTCGGCCATCCGCGGAACAGGCCACGCGTGTGATGGTGGTCGAGTGGTGAAGAACCGGAAGCGGTTGCGGAATGCCAGTTCCGTTCACTACCCGCACGGTGCCGTCCTCGCAGCCGGTCACCACGGTGTAAGCATCCGGAGGACCGCCGATGGCAACCGAAAAGATGTTGGTCGTGTGCCCCGGAATCGACCGTGTCGCTGTCTTTCCCGATACGTCACGCGCACTGAGCGTCATTCGACTGCCGAGCCAAATCGTGTCTCCGTTGGGGGAGAGAGCGAAGTCGCCGGCAATCGATTGCGTCGGGATGTTGAAGCGCAACTTTCCGCTGGCGGGGTCGAGGGCGGCGATTGTGCTCTGTTGGGGATAAGTCAGGAGGATAGTTCCATTCGCGGCGAATCGCGGAATCGGCTGATGGTATTGCAACCGGACATGAGGGACGGCGAATAGCGCTTTCGGATTTTTCTCGCCTGCAAGTGGGAACACACGAACGGTTCCATTGTAGCCGCTGGCGTCCAGCATTCCCGTTGCGATCCGCTTGCCGTCCGGAGCGAACTCAAGGGCAAAGAGCCACCGTGTGTGAACCATCTCGGCCACGGTTGCACCACTCTCCAGATCACACACACGAGCCCTCATCCCGCCGAAGGCGACCTTCGTTCCCGTGGAATCGAAAGCGACCGCAGTCACCCTCTCGTTCACGTCCCACGACCGGACCGGTTTACCGGAAGGAAACTCGAAGACTCCAACCTTGCTCTTGGTGCCGGTGGTTTGCCCGAGAATGATCCGATCCCCGCTCCGATTCCAGGCCGCGGTCTGGAATCCCCTGAACTCCTCCGGCGCAAGCCACGGGTTACCCGTGAGCGAGTCGGTGACCTGAAGCCGCCCGATGTCGCCATGCAACAAGTGACACCCATCGGGGTGGAACTCCAGTTGGTCGATGTACCCATCGCTGCGTCTGAACGCGCCAAGAGGTGCGATGGTCGTGGAGGACCACGAGCCAACTCGCACGCGGTTGGCGAAGACGCGATCAGGATCGCCCGCGGATTGCTTGAGCGACTGGGCAAACCAGAGCAGAGCCAGTGCCGGTTGCGGACGATCCTGATCGGCTGCGGTCTGACCCAGCGTGACGTAACTATCCGCGAGAGTCATGGCGAGATCGCGTCGGGCGTCGGTAGCTTCCTTCGCTCGCTTGTCTGCTTCTCCGTGTGCAATGTCCGCGTCTTTGGCATGCTTCTCCGCATCTTTGCGCGCGGATTCCACCTCGGTGATCTTCTTCGCCAACTCGCCGGCGTTCTCATCAGCACGAGTTGCCTGCGCATCGGCTCGGATCGCGAGGATGGTGGAGATGACTGTCCCAACCGCGAGCGAGGCGAACACCGCCATCACCAACAGCGCGACCGCCGGGTTGCGATTCGCCCATCGCCAGAGCCTTTCGACCGGACCAACCCGACGAGCCAGTATCGGCCGGCCATCGAGGAACCGGCGCAGATCGTCTGCCAGAGCCCTTGCGCTGACGTAGCGCTTGGCGGGTTGTTTCTCCAGACACTTCAACGCGATCGTTTCCAGATCACGCGGAACGTTGCGATTGAGCGTTCGCGGCTTCTGTGGCGGGGCGTGAAGTACCAGCGAGAGCGTTTGAAGTGGACTCTCGGATCGGAACGGAGGCCGACCGGTGAGCATCTCGTAGAGAATCGCTCCCAGCGAATAGATGTCGGCAGCCGGACCCGCTCCGTGTGTATCTCCGCTGGCCTGTTCGGGCGACATGTAACTTGGCGTGCCCATCACCGTGCCGGCACGCGTTAACCCATCGCCCGCCTCAAGCCTTCGTGCGAGGCCAAAATCCGCGATTTTGGGAGACAGTTCAGGAGTCAGGAGTCGGGAATCAGGAATCAGGAGTCGGGAGTCAGGAGTCAGGGCAGAACCAGCCTCGGTTTTCTCTGATTCCTGATTCCTGACTCCTGATTCCTGACTCCCGACTCCTGACTTCTGTCCCCTGTCTCCTGCCAGAAGGATATTCCCCGGTTTCAAATCGCGGTGGACGACTCCGACTGCGTGCGCGGCGGCGACCGCTTCGGCCAGAGCAAGCGCGATGCGGGCGGAGTCGGTCGGCGTGATTGTCTGGCGCGCGAGCCAGTCCGTGAGCGATCCGCCGTCCACAAACTCCATCGTGTAGTAGGGCAGCCCGGCGTGTTGCCCGGTTTCGTAAATCTGCACGATCCCCTGATGCCGGACCTTCGCGGCCGTTTCCGCTTCGGACAGGAAGCGGACCAGGTCGTCTGTCTTCGCGAGCGTTCCGGCCAGCACCATTTTCAGAGCCACCGGTCGATTCAATCCATGCTGACGGGCTTCGTAAACCACGCCCATTGCGCCACGCCCAAGCTCGCGCAGCACTTCGTAGCCGGGAATTGCCGGCAGCGCGCCGGGTTCGATGCGCTCGGTCGCATCCCCACCCGCGACGGTCGGTCGGGTGAGCGTGTCCTCACCGAAGGGAGAGACGCGTGTCGGGTCATCGGACGGCGAGTCGAAGGCTCGGGTCGCATCATCGGGAAAATCTGGCATGAGAGAGTCTCGAATCGCGATACGTCAAGACGGGTTGGTTCCTATCATCGGCGTTACCCTTTCAGCGGTCAACGCCTGCCGCTATAACGGCAAAGGTCATCCATTCAAAGTAGCCTGCCGCTCCGTCGCGGAGTCGCGGGCTACTCTCGGAGTCGCCATGAAGGTTCACGAATATCAAGCGAAAGAGTTGCTTGCCGCAGCGGGGGCCAATGTGCCCAAACATATCGTCGTGAAGACGCCCGACGAAGCGGCCGCGGCGTTCGATCAACTCAGTAATGGTGGTGGGGTTGTCGTCAAGGCGCAGGTGCATGCGGGTGGTCGCGGACAGGGGCAGTTGATCGGCTTCTCGGATAAGCTCGGAGGCGTGAAGTTCTGCACGAGCAAGGAGAAAGCAAAGGCGGTCGCGGAGGCGATGCTCACACATCATCTCAAAACGAAGCAGACCGGGCCCGAAGGAACGAAGATTCAAACACTCATCGTGCAGGCAGACGCGGAGCCGGCGAAGGAGTTCTATCTGGGCATGGTGCTTGATCGTTCCATCGGCGTACCGGTGATGATGGCCAGCGCGGAAGGCGGAATGGACATCGAAGAAGTCGCGGCGAAACACCCCGAGAAGATTCTCAAGGTGCCGGTGGCTCCGGAAACGGGTCTGTTGCCGTTCCAGGCTCGGAGGCTGGCTTACGAACTGGGCTTTGTCGGCGATCAAGCTGCCAAAGCCGAGAAGATCATGCTGGCACTCTCGAAAGTGTATCGCGACAAGGATGCGAGCCTCGCGGAGATCAACCCGCTGGCCATCACCAAGAGCGGCGATGTGGTCGTGCTTGACGCGAAGTTCGATTTCGACGACAACGCTCTGTTTCGCCATAAGGACATTGCAGCGTTACGAGATGAGAACGAGGAGAACCCCGCGGAGGTGCGTGCCGGCAAGGCGAACTTGAACTTTATTCAACTTGACGGCACTATCGGCTGCTTGGTGAACGGAGCCGGGCTGGCGATGGCCACAATGGACATCATCAATTACCACGGGAAGGCACACGGAGTCGGACCGGCGAACTTTCTGGATGTGGGCGGCAGCGTGACAGCCGAAGGAGCAATCGAAGGCTTCCGCATCATCCTCTCCGACCCGAAAGTGAAGGGCATTCTGGTGAACGTGTTCGGCGGAATCGCCAGTTGCGCAACCATCGCCGAAGCTCTGGTGAAAGCGGGCAAGGAGGTCGGGTTCAAGGTGCCGGTGGTGGTGCGCCTGGAAGGAAACGAGGTCGAGAAAGCCCGCGTGATTCTCTCACAAGCCTCGGCTGATCTTCCGACGCTGAAAACCGCTAACGACCTGACCACCGCCGCGAAAATGGTCGTGGAACTGAGTAAGTGAGGCACCGTGTTTTGTTGGAGTCCCGCCTTTAGGCGGCCTGAACGAAGAACCGGCTGAAGCCGGGACTCCAACAAAATGCGAAGATGGTTGATGAGATTGAGTAAGTCAGCAACCGCGCCCGGCAAATGTGTTCTCGATCCCTGGCTTCAACGGAAAGGAACCCGAGATGACCGCGCCTGTACTGGTTCGTTCCGCGTGCGCTGCGCTTTTTGCCTCAGCGCTCTGCCTGGCCGTTCTGCCTGGTTGCAGTAACTCGTCTCCCACCAAAGCGGAGAAGAACGATCCGAAGGGGGATCAGAAACCCGGCGAGCAGAAACCGGGCGATCCGAAGCCGGGTGACCCGAAGCCCGGCGATCCGAAGCCCGGTGATCCACCGACGCTGCTCAAGAAGATCGAACCGGCGGCCGAGCAGGTGGTGGACGCCTTCATCAAGGATTTCCTGGCGGGGAACGCGAAGGCCGATTCGCTGTCGATGAACTTCCTCAAGATGGTTGGCAAGCCGGTTATCTTGGAGAGCGACAAGGCGAAGGGTTACAGCGCCGACAAGGCTGTGTCGTGGTTGAGGAGTGTCAGCATGGGGCGGTTTTTCTCGCTATCGCTCGACCGTCAGCAGGGAGGAGACGCGGTGTACTGTCGGGGCGCGTTGCAGGGTCATCCCGGAAATTACTCAATCCGTTTGGTGAAAGAAGCCGGGACATGGAAGGTGGACTTGCTGGTGCTTTCGTCAGCCGTGTGGCAAGGAAAGACCACTCCCGGCAGCGCGGACGATGCGTTCCAGGAGTTCGCCGTTACTGCGTTCATCGAAGCGATGGCCGACTCCAACGCCATGCCCAACGACGACCGGCCAGCATCCATCGCGGCGACAATGACACCGGCTCTGCGTGCGGCGTGGGGACCGCCGTTCGAGGACGACAAGCGAGGTGGACGCGACTACAGTCCCGCTCACCTGAATGTCAGGGCTAACAAGCTCGGAGGAGGAACCAATACCTTCACCGTGACACGCCTCACCAAAGGCCCGAGTCAGACGCCCGAATACACGGTAGTTCTCACTCGCCCCGCGGGGAACAAAACTCTCAGCGTGAAACTCGTCAAGGGAACAAACCCCGGCGAATGGCTTGTCAACGAGGTGAGCGAGAAGGGGTAAGCCGTGCGACACTCGCGCGATACCTTCTCTGTGTCGCGCGAGGAGCTTTCTGTTCTCTCTCTGAATGACTCCTGACCAACCGGACCACCATGAGCATCCTCGTTGATAAGTCCACCCGCATCATCTGCCAGGGTCTGACCGGTTCGGCCGGCAGCTTCCATACGGATCAGTGCCTGCTCTACGGCTCGCAGTTCGTCGGCGGGGTCACGCCCAAAAAGGGAGGCACGACCTGGAAGGGCGAGAAGTCCGGCAAGGAATTGCCGGTCTTCAACACCGTGTCCGAAGCCGTGAAGGCCACCGGTGCCAGCGCCAGCATGATCTTCGTTCCTCCGGTCGGCGCGGCGGATGCGATCATGGAAGCCGCGGACGCGGGGATTCAGGTGATCGTCGCCATCACCGAAGGTATCCCGGTGCTCGACATGGCGAAGGCCAAGCGATTCTTGAAGCCGAAGCCCAGGACGCGACTCATCGGCCCGAACTGCCCCGGTGTGATTACGCCTGGAGCATGCAAGATCGGGATTATGCCCGGCCACATTCACAAGCCGTGCGGACCGGGCGAGAAGGGCGTGGGCGTTATCAGTCGATCCGGCACGCTCACTTACGAAGCGGTCTTTCAACTCACAGCGCTGGGGCTTCCGCAAACGACATGCGTCGGCATCGGAGGCGATCCAATTATCGGCACCACGCAGATTGAACTGCTGGAGATGTTCCAGAACGACCCGCAAACAAGCGCGATCCTCATGATCGGCGAAATCGGCGGCACCGCGGAAGAACAGGCGGCCGTGTTCGTGTCGAAAAGCGTGACGAAACCGGTCGCGGCGTTCATCGCGGGTCAGACAGCTCCACCGGGTCGACGCATGGGCCACGCGGGCGCGATCATCTCCGGTGGCAGTGGCAGCGCCAAAGACAAGATCGCGGCTCTGGAACGCGCGGGAATCGAGGTCGCGCCCACTCCCGCGGACTTGGGCAGCGCGGTGCAAAAAGCAATGGCCAGGAAGAAGTAGTCAGAGAACAGAGAACAGAGGTCAGAAGTCAGAAAACAGAAGTCAGAAGTCAGAGGGCAGACAGAAAGCACGGTAGCAACGAGCCTGAAACGCGAACGGGGAGAAGCTCAAGCTTCTCCCCTTCTACTTGCTTGTCGGGGCGGATCGGTCTACTTCAAGACCTGTTTCCCGACAGCGGTGCTGGAACAGCCTTCCTCACGACGCACTGCAAGGCAATCGCTCGGGTGACGCAACATCGTCCTGTTGCAAAGCAACGAGCGAAACCGAACTCGCCACCGATCAGCTTCCTTAGAATGGCGGCGGATCGATGGGCACGGGGCGAATGCCCGGCAGCGGACGTACGCCGCCCGCCTTCGCGGCGTCAAGCCGCTTCTTGGCGAACTTCAACTTGACCTCGATCTCCTTGAGTTCCGCCATACGGATTTCAAGCTGTGCCTTCGCCATCTCCAAGTCGAACTTGGCCTTCTCCAACTCTGTTACGCTCCCTACGGTCTTCACGATTTTGCTCTGATACTCGAAGGTTCGCTCCGTAGCGCGAACCGTGACCTCGGCGGCTTTCACGTGCGCTCTGCGCACATCGCGCTGGGCTTCGAGTGTCTCGTATTCTTCTTCAAGCTGCGCCATCTTCGCCGCGGTCACCGCGCCGGCCTTCGGCTGAATCACCTTCGGCTGAATCACTTTGGGTTGCACTGCCTTGGGCTGGGCCGGTTGCACTGGTTTTGGGTCTTCGGCAGTCGCCACGATTGCGCCGCTGAGCACGAACGCGGCGAGCGCGAACACGATTCGTCTCATTGTCCTTCCTCCGGATTTTGTCGGCTCGGACTACGAATGGGAGAGCCGAACGCTCCCCACATCATACGAGAAGCCACACGCACAACGCGAGAGGCTGTTTTCAGAATGAAGGTGTCGGAGGCGGGCCGTCTACTTCCTCGCCTGGAGTGCGGAAGGCTCACGGCATCGCCGGACGTGCATGCTGCGCGCACGCAGCAGAACCACGACCAGCGGGGTTGTTCCAGACTGCTGCGTGCGCGCAGCATGCACGTCCGAAAGCGGTGCTGGAACAGCCTTCCTCACGACACATGACTGGCGAATCGCTCGGGCGACGCAACATCGCCCTTGTGCAAAGCACGAGCTAGACTCACACCCGCCGCCGACACGCACGTCAAGTTGTACCGCGAACACAAGCCGAATGAAAGCTCGTTGTTCGTAGTAACCCGCTTCAGCGGGTTCTGCTCGTAGTAACTCGCTTCAGCGAGTTACTACGAGCAGAACCCTTATTCCCCTTCCTTCTCGCCTTCTGGCTCATCCGGTTTGGTCGCCAGTTCAAACGCGGGAAGGGGAGGTAAGTCGAGGTACGTTCGTGCTTCGCTCACCAGGTTCATGAGGTGAAGGCGCGTGCGGAGGTGATCTTCAAGCAATTCCGGAGGCAGCGTGATCGCGGCTGAGATGCCAACACTTATCGGTCGGCGGAAGTCCAGCTTCTTCTGTTTCATCGGCGGGCCGCCGAAGTGAGACGTGAAACTTCCCCACCCGCCTTCGATCCACGCCGCGAATACCGGTGTGTTCGGTCGCGCCTTGAGCATCCGCCAGATGCCTCGACCGAACCTCCTCAGCATCCGGTCGGGCGAGCGTCGGACGTAGCCTTCGGGGAAAATCACGACGCAGTCCCCGCGATCCAGAGCCGCGATGGCTTCGTCAATCTCAGGCGCTTCCTTCTTGAATGACTTCTCCGGTACGCGAATCGCGCCCACCACCTTGACGAGAGTGCGGATGACAGGCAGGTCGTAGAAGCGCGAGATCATGATTGGTGTAATCGGTCGGGGAATCACTTTCGCCAGGAAGAACGGGTCGAGCCAGCAGGCGTGATTGGCGATGACGATGCACGGGCCAGTGAGAGGGAAATCCTTTAAGCCAGGACCAGTTCCTCGAATGCGGTACATCACCCACGCGATCGGCTCGACCGCCAACTCCAGTACCGGGCGCAGTAACCGCACCCAGACCCAAATCACCAGTGCCACCGCGACGACGAGCACGAACCACCCGGCGATGTCGAATGGCCGACCGCGCGAGATGAAGATCGCGACCACTCCCAACCCAACCGGCACCGCGCCAAACAGCGTGAGGGACTCCCACAGCGGCTCACGTCCACGCCGGGCGCGAACAAGCGCGCCCACCAGCACACCCAGGCTTAACCCATGCGCCCAGCCGGGCCACTCGTTCCAGTAAACGCCATGAGCAACAGCCGCCAGCCAACAAACCGCTGCCAGAGGCACAAGCCCCAACACGCGATAGCCCGACCAGTACACAAGCGGCACAAGTGCGCCCGCGACCGCGCTTCCGACCAACCAAAGCCCACCAGCGCGCTTCGCTTGCTCATCGAGGTGGTCCAATACCAACAGCGCGATCGTCGGCAGAGCCAGACACAGCGCGCAGGCAACCGCCAGAGCCGTTTGCCGGTCGCGTTTCACCTGCGGCCAGTCGGGTTCGGTCATGGCGATTCCGGGTGTCGTTTCAACCGAAGAGGCTGCCGGGCCATGTATATCGGTCCGCCAGAGTCCTTGCCACCGCTGGCAAGCCCGCTATAGTAAGATTTCCGATTTTGCGTTCGACTCTGGACTACCAGAGCTTCACGAGAGACGGTCATGGCCAAGGCGTGTGCATTCACCGGCAAGAAAGCGGTTTACGGGAACCGCAAGAAGTATCGCGGAAAGGCAAAATACCTCGGAGGCGTTGGCAAGAAAATCCTCGGCACCAGCCGACGGAAGTTCAAGCCGAACCTCCAGAAGGTGAAGTGCGTCGTGGATGGCGTGGTGAAGAAGGTGTGGGTGTCGGCTTCCGCCATTCGCAGCGGGTTGGTCGTCAAGCCCGTGAAGGTCAAGCCGTTCGAGAAGGTCAGCGTGTAATCGCTCGTGAACCCGACGCTTCCGCATCGGGCGAAATTGCCCACAATTTCTCCCACGCGGAGCGAAGGTCATGTCTCTTTCCATCGATCAGGTCCGCAAGGTGGCGAAGCTCGCCCGGCTCGAACTCCCCGAGTCAGACCTCGCCCGGATGCAACAGCAACTCTCCGCGATCCTCGATTACATCGACCAACTGAACCAACTCAACACCGACGGAGTCGAACCGCTCGCCCACCCGCTACCGGTGCAGAACGTCTTCCGCCTGGATGAAGAAACTCCCTCTCTTCCTGTGGATGAAGCGCTTCAGAACGCGCCCAATCGCGTCGGCGACTACTTCGGCGTCCCGGCCGTCTTCACCGACGAACCCGTCAGCCACTAACCGGGCGAACCCCGCCATGTCCCTCATCGAGAAGACCGCCTCCGAACTGCTTGCCCTTCAGGCTGAAGGCAAGGCGAGCGCTGTTGAGATCGCCGACGCGTTTCTTGCAGCGTATTCCGCACGCGAGTCGAAGCTCCAGTCGTTCATGCGCGCTCCCGATGCGGTCGCGGTGCGCAAGCAAGCCGCGGAGATTGATGCGAAGCGCAAACGTGGAGAGAAACTCGGCAAGCTCGCGGGCGTGCCGGTCGCGGTGAAGGATGTGCTCTGCACGAAGGGCATCCGCACCACGTGTTCGAGCAAGATATTGGAGAACTTCGTTCCTCCTTACGATGCTCACGTTGTGGAGCGGTTGAAGGCAGAGGACGCGATTCTCTTTGGCAAGACGAACATGGACGAGTTCGCGATGGGTTCTTCCACCGAAAACAGCGCGTACAAGAGCAGCCGCAATCCGTGGGACACGGAGCGAATTCCCGGCGGATCGTCTGGCGGAAGCGCAGCGGCTGTCGCGGGTTGTCAGGCTCCGGTATCGCTCGGCACGGATACAGGCGGCTCGATTCGTCAGCCCGCGGCTCTGTGCGGAATCGTTGGGATGAAGCCAACCTACGGCCGCGTGTCGCGATATGGGTTAATCGCGTTCGCCAGTTCGCTCGATCAGATTGGACCGTTCGCGCACGATGTTCGCGACTGCGCACTGATGCTTGAAGTGATCGCGGGGCACGACAAACGCGACAGCACGAGCGTCAACGAGCCAGTTCCGGCTTACACACGCACTGTGAACGACCCGGTGAAGGAGCTGAAGATCGGCGTGCCGAAGGAGTTCTTCGGTAAGGGGCTGGATGCGGAAGTTGCAACCGCTGTGCAGCAGGCGCTCAAGGAGTACGAGAAACTTGGAGCGACGCTGGTGCCGATTTCGCTGCCGCATAGCCCCTACGCGCTGGCGGCTTACTACATCGTTGCCCCGGCAGAGGCATCGAGTAACCTCGCGCGATTCGATGGGATGCACTACGGCCCCCGCACGAAGGAGAAAGGCGACTTAATCGAGACTTACTCGAAGTCGCGTGCGGAAGGCTTCGGCAAGGAAGTGCAACGCCGAATCATTCTCGGCACCTACGTGCTTTCGAGCGGTTACAAGGACGCTTACTACGTGAAAGCGCTCAAGGTTCGGCGCCTGGTGAAGAAGGACTTCGACGACGCGTTTGCGACATGCGATGTGGTCATGGGACCGACAACACCAAGCGCGGCGTTCAAGATCGGCGAGAAGTCAGACGACCCGCTTGCGCTGTATCTTTCAGATGTGTACACGGTGTCGTGTAACCTCGCGGGTCTTCCGGGTGTGAGTATTCCTTGCGGGTTCACGAAATCGGGTTTGCCCATCGGTCTGCAACTGCTCGGAGCGCCGTTCGAGGAGGAGAAACTCCTTCGCATCGCCCGCATGTATGAATCCGCCTCCGACTGGCATACGAAACGCCCGAAGGTGTAAAATCACGACATGAACACCGACGCTTCCTCCCTCTGGTCTGGTCGGCGACTTGCTCCCGGTGTGAAGAGTTTTCTCGCCCGTTGCACACTTCGTTGTGGCGCGCCATAATCGCCGCGTGCCCACTCACTCCACCCATTTCCCATCGAGGGTTCGTCATGCGCAAGTTGTTCCATGCCGCCGTTCTGTTCGCGGGGATCGCGATGTTGTTCGCGTTCTGCGGGTTGCCCTCCGCGCCGGCCCAGAAGAAGGACAAGGACGAAGTCGGCACCGTCGAGATTTACCAGGCCAAGGACGGCTGGCGGTTCCGCGTCAAGAATTCCGAAGGGAAGTCGATTGCCATCGGCACTGTTGGCTACGAGAAGAAGGAAGATTGCGAGAAGGTGGTCGAGTTTCTGAAAACCACGATGGCCAAGGCCAAGCCGGTCATCATCCCGGGCAAGGGTAAAGAGAAGAAGTGATAGCGACGAGAAACAATATGGGCCGCGGGGGACATTCCCGCGGCCCGCTTGCGATTCAGGCATTTCCGATTACGGAAGGTTGATCACCATACTGTCCTCAATCGGCCCCATGGCTTGCCACATGGCTGGGTTGATGCTGTTCGGGATGAACCGCACACTGGCGTCGCCAAAGTGGGTCAGAGGGTCACTGTATAGACGTCAGGAGTCCCTGCTGTCCACCCGTGGTCCAAGACGGTGTTGTCGGCTGTAATCGTATCGAAATCTCCAGTTCCAGTTCCATCACACAGGATAAGAGTGAACGTGGTCGGGGGCGTGATGGAAGTGGTTTGGTTGAGATTCAGGGTGGGCCCCCAACGTCTGGGCTCAGGTCGACCGAGCCGTCGACGAGGAACACGTTAGAAATTGCTCCCCCCATCCCGTCGATCCCAACATTCATAATCACCGTTCCGATGAACACGCTAAAATTCCCTGTGACCTCGACGACACCACCAATCTCGGTGAACTCGAACGTACCGCTCTGAATCTCCAGGTCGCCATCGAAGGTCAAGGTGTCGGCAGCATCGAGGCTCGTGTATTCCATCAGGCCGGTCCCGTCAATCTTGACCGTATCCGCGACGATATCCACATCGCCCTCGATGACTGTGTGGCCCGACAGATCCGCAGCTGCGCCGCCCTCGATGGTCAGGATGCAATCGTCGTTCAGGAAGAGATCCCCGGAGGATTGGTAGTAGTTGCCGGTTATCGTCAACTCAGACTCTGCAACGAGGCTGACCGTCCCGGTGCAAGTGCTAACCGTGCCATCCAGGGTCACGACGATCTCGGAAGCGGTCAACTCGAACGTCGTATCCGATCCCATGTACAGGACGCCGATTTTAAGAGTCGCCTCCCCTCCACCCCCATCCCCTTCCACCGTGAGCGTTGCGTCGGAGGTCATGTCGAGAACATCAGTAGTGAGGGGATTGTTCTCACCCAAGATCGTCCCGGCGGTGATGGTACCACCAATCAGGTAGATCGTTCCCGCGTCCAGTTCCGAGAGCGCGGCACTCAGATCGATTTCCCCGTAGGCGTAGAATGAGGATGAAACCGTGAGCGTGACATCACCATCGATGTTCAGGTCGCCCGTGTACGTATTGTTCTGGATGATCGAGGTCACAGTCACGTCAAAGTCGGCTGTTGAAGAGACATTCGGCCCTCCGAGTGAGCCGAAGTATAGTGTGTCCGACGACGATGGCGTTTGGTGAACTCCCGTGAGTTGACCGTTCGCAAACACCTCCCAGTTGTCGGCGTCGCTCCAGAACACGCCGTCTCCGTCTGCGGTCCACACGAGGTTGGCTGGAACCTCGCGGATCTCCAACGCCTCCAACCTCAACGGCGCAGTCCGGGCACTGGGCGTAAGAACCGACAACAGCGACTTCACAAGATCCTTGAGAGAACTGAACATGGACATCCCTCCCGGAATTGAGTGACGGATACGCGAGAGAAAAAGTGACACTATTCCACATGACAGACGATCAACATAGCGTTTGCTTGTAGTGCCAATCTCGCGATTGAGATGGTAAGCGGCCTCTCCAGAACCTCAAGTGTTCCGCTGATTGGATTGCTTGGATTTCACCGAGACGTCATACAAGTTCGCGCGAAGACAGATTCTTCGCGCCGGATTACAAAATGAGAGTGGGAATTGGAGGCGTTGAGGGAGTTTTGTGACTACTTCCCGCCTTTCGCCGCAGGTTGTGGTGGCGGGGTGATCGTGAGCACGGTCCAGGGGTGTGGGCGGAGCGGTTTGATTTCCGGGAAGTCGCGGCGCTGATCGTCGGTTGGGTTCCACACCTTGCCGCTTGGTGGGCCGTACATCGCGTGAGTCGCGAGTTGCTTGGCGAGCGCTGCGTCGGTGTACTTCGCATCCAGCGAGGTCTCCGGGGCGAGCGTTTCGTTGGTGAGAGCTTTCCTCGCGGCGGCCAGGTCGATCTTTCCTCCGTGAGCCTTGTAGAACTTCAACCATTCCGTATCGCGCTCGTCCGCTTCCCAAACCAGTTTGTTCAACTCGGCGGGAGTGTTTGCCGGTTGAGCTTCCACACGCACAGCGAGATCCTTCGCGTTGTTGCAGCCCCAGTAGAAGCCCTTCGTCCCTTTAAACCACTGATTCTTGGAACTCCGCCACAGCCCGCTGGCCTTCGTGCCCAGTTCAAACATCGCGATCTCGTTCGTATTCAGGTCGCCAATAAGCCACTCGTTGGCATACAGGCCGTTGTTCTTCTCCGAAAGCGTCTTCACAACCGCGTCGATGCTCTCGCCGTACTGAATCGCCTTGCGCGCGCGGCTAACGAGTGACATACCGGTGGCATCAAATGGAGTCTGGTTGATGGTGGTTTCGCACAAAAGAATCCCCGCGTCGTTGATGTAGTAATCCTGACTCGACCACACGCCGCCGGGGAACGCCTGCATCACGAACCTGCGGCCCTTCTTCGGCACCACATCGATCCACACATTCACGAATGGCCCGCTTGTCAGCCCGGCCATCGTGATATGCCCGAAAACGATCTTGCCGTCGACGGTCGCGGGTCCGGTGGCGATGAACGCGGAGCAGTGATCCTTCTTCACGGGCCTCGGCGCTGGCGCTGGCGCTTTCGGACGCGGGAACACTTTTCCTTCAAGGCCGGTCGGTGTGGCTTCAAGAGCCGGGTCGAGACATTCGATTTCCATCCAGCAGTTAAGCGTGACGATGTCCACAAGGTCGATGTCGCGGCCATCGAAGCTCGCTCCGGCATCGGTGGCACCCTCGGCGATGCCCTTTATCTCTTCGAGCACTTCGCCGTCCATCTTGCGAAGGAACAGGGCATTGCAGAGCCTGCGCGCGGCCTTCCACCCATCCGCGGGCGCTTTGATGCTCAGTTCAGTCGCACACATGCGAATGTAAGCCGCGATCTCTTTGGCCATGAGCCGACCGTGCTGATACCCGCGCGCATACGGCTCGCCCTCAATATGCAGAACGACCCAGCCGGCCTGCGGATAGCGGTAACCGGACTTGTAGCGTTCAACATCGCGCGCAAGCGGCTTGTGAAGCGGAGGGATTTCCGCCGGAGCCGCGGAGGTGAGCGAGATAAGCAGACAAGGAGACAGGCAGACAGGAAGCAACAGAGCCAGCAAGCGCATGTGCGAACTCCGCGAGATTGCGATGACGGAGAGTGCTTCCAGCATCGCACACTGGCAGCGTGTTGGAAATGGGGAACCGGTTGATGATGCACTCTCCTCGACAACGTGGTAAATGCCTCGCAGCGGTGAAATGCCTTTATTCTCCCAAACGCGAGGATTCGGAATGCTTCCGCTGCGTTTGCGTATCGCGAGCCTGTCGATTGCGCTGTTGACCGCGGTTGCCTGTACGCTCTTGCCTTCCTCGATTACCCCGCCTTCGCTGCCGGGCAAGTCGAAAGACCCCAACGCCGAGAGCAACGCGAAGCTGGCGGCCGAAGGCGTCAACGCGTTCGCCGCTGATTTGTATGCGCAACTTCGAGCAAAGAACGGGAACCTGGTCGTTTCGCCTTACAGCATCAGCACCGCGCTGGCGATGACCGCCAGCGGTGCGGAGGGAGGAACCGCCGAACAGATGTGGAGCGTATTGCATCTCCCGGAGTCGGAGAAACTCGGACCCGCGTATCGCGCGATGACCGCGAGCGTCACCACTCCCCCGCGAAGCGCAAAACACAAGCCGGAGTTGTCGGTCGCGAACTCGCTCTGGATGCAAAAGGGCCATCCGTGGAAGAAAGATTTCCTCACGGGGGCACGCAATAACTTCAAGGCGGGAATGTTCGATGCGGATTTTGTCAGCGACCCGGAAAGCGGACGCGGGCGAATCAACCGCTGGGTGGAGAAGGAAACACGCGAACGAATCAAGGATCTGGTTCCGCTCGGCGCACTTGATCGCAACACGCGAATGGTGCTCGCCAACGCGATTTACTTCAAAGCGAAATGGGCCGAGCCATTCAAGAAGGAGAAGACCGAGGAACTGGACTTCACGCTGACCGCCGGGATGAAGGTGAGAACGCCGATCATGCACCAGCGGGGCGAATTCTGGTTGTGGGAAACAGAGAACCTTCAGGTTCTGAAGATGCCTTACGATGGCAACTCAACATCGATGTACATTCTGCTTCCGCGCCAGACCAACGGCCTACCCGCACTCGAAGCGCAACTGACCGCGAAGAACCTCCCAAACTGGATTTCGGGCGATGGGAAGATTCCGCTGGTTGAAGTGAAGGTGTGGTTGCCGAAGTTCAAGTTCACTGTGCCCATCGAACTCGGCGCAACACTCCAGACAATGGGGATGACCGAGGCATTCGATCCGATGCGAGCGAACTTCCGCGGAATGAGCGACCACACGCAAGGGCTGTACATCAGCAGAGTGCTTCACAAGGCATTTGTGGAACTGGATGAAGAAGGGACGGAAGCAGCCGCCGCGACCGCGGTTGTGATGATGCTCCGGGGTGCCGCGCAGCCGCTCCCATCGCCAGTGAAAGAGTTCCGAGCTGATCACCCGTTTGTGTTCGTCATCAAGCACGAGCCAACGGGCGCGGTGCTATTCATGGGACGAGTGGAAGACCCAGCGAGGTGAGTTTTTCAAAGTAGTAGGCCGTCGACGGTAAAATGTCACAGGATGAGCGCGAGGAGTTTGTCGAGTTTTGTAAGACCCCCTCACCCGCCGCTTTCCGCGAAGCGAAGCGCTTCGCGGCGGCGACCTCTCCCCCGCACGGCGGGGGAGAGGTGGGCGCGGTTGGCCTTCTCGCATGACTTCCCGGCGCGACTGAGCAGAATCTTTGCGCATCGTGTGGCTGCACAGGAATACGCCAAGCCCCACCTCTCTCCCGCCGTGCGGGCAGCAGGTTGTAAGTTGGGTGTATGCAAGAGATTCAATGGCCACCATTGGAGCCGCGGCTCCAGAAGCGGTACCACAAACTGGTTCTCTCCCACATGCGGAGCGCATCCCCACTGGTCGCAGGCGTGGCAAGTCTGCCCGACAAGGGCCAGGCGTTCGCCGCGACCCAGGCCGCCTGGCGGTTCCACAACAACCAGCACGTCACGCTCCCGGCGTTGGCCGAGCCACTCCGGGTCGTGGGACGCTCCTGGCTCCAGACCACGACCGCCTCCTTTGTCCTGTTGGTGCATGACTGGTCCAAACTCACCTACCCCCAAGGCGACAAGACGGACTTGGCCCAGTTGACCCATGCCAACGACACAGGCTACGAACTCACCACTGCCCTCTTGGTCA
>JAKEEV010000763.1 GCA_022616395.1 Planctomycetia bacterium
AGCGGTTGACACACCCAACTCAGAGGGTTAGCATCCGTTCACTTGTTGCGGGGAACAGTAATGGAACAGCACATCAGCGAAGCCGACTGGAAACTCTTCCGCCAACTTCGGGCCGTTGCGCTTGAGCGGTTCTGTCAGCGTGTGTTGTTGGAGGTCGGTCAACTCGCATCAGGCTCGGGGGCGAGTAGCCACGAGCGATACCTGGAAGTGTACCGGCTGATTCATGAGCGCGACGAGGAGTTGGCGAGCGCGTTCAACGATCCGAGACGCTCGACTGCACGCTTCCAACTGGCTCGGATGCGTGCTCTTGGCTTGTTGACGGACGCGGAGTATTCGGAGTTCAGCGCGGAAACTCGCAACGCGGTGGAGGTGGTGTTGGGAGGCTAATCGGTGCAACGCTTCTGACTTTCCCTTGAAGGAGCAAGGACCATGACAGTCGAAGAGCATCTGCTATCGGTACTCGAAATCGCTCGGAAGAAGTATGGCTCCGACGCGCTTCGTCGCATCGAGAGTCCGATTCGAGCCGCGGCCGGACTTGAGCCGATGGCCGAGACCGGAGAAACTCTGCGCTACCCCGAAGGGATCTTCGTTCCGGGACTGAAGTCGGCCGCGTGGCATTCCCGCGACTGGATTCCCGATGTCGCGCTCTTGGAAGCCTCTGCACCAGACATGCGTGCGGAACTGGAAATGCTTCTGAAGCGCGGAGCGGGCTTCCAGCCGTTCGACGAGGGTGAGGATTACGGCTTCACGCCGGAGAACATTCAGGGTCAGTGGAACGTCTTCTATGTGTTTCTGGGTTGACGCGAAGTTCCCGAAATGGCCGCGTTGTGCCCGAAGACAGCCGCTGCTCTTCGCACGCTTCCGAACCTCGCAATGGCTGCGATGTTCTCCGCTCTGACTCCCGGCACGCATCTCTGGGCTCACTGCGGACCGACGAACGCGGTGATCTCGCTGAGCCTGGGGCTGATCGTTCCTCCAGGTTGTGTCATTCGAGTCGGCACTGAGGAACGCACCTGGCAGGAGGGCGTGTGTCTGGTGTTCGATGACACTTACGAACACGAGGTGTGGAATCGCGGAACGGGCACGCGGTTCATCATGTTGGTGGACGTGTGGCACCCGGAACTCTCTCCGATTGAGCGCCGCGTGCTTGGCGAAGCGCTCTGGTCACCGGGCGAAGTCGAAAACCGCTTGCAACAAGGCCGCAAAGCGCTCGAAGGCCAAAA
>JAKEEV010000764.1 GCA_022616395.1 Planctomycetia bacterium
GACACCGGCCCGCGGCCGAATCAGTCGCTCGAAGCGCTCGCCAAACTCAAGCCCGTCTTCGACCGCGAGCACGGCACCGTCACACCGGGGAATAGTTGCCCGATCACCGACGGCGCGGCCGCGTTGGCTCTGACACTTGCCGAGAAACTCGCGGGCCGGCAGCCGCTTGGCTATGTTCGCGATTACGCACTGGCTGGCTGCGACCCGCGACGGATGGGACTTGGCCCGGTGTTCGCGATCCACAAATTGCTCCGCAAGACCGGCCTTCGACTCGCGGACTTCGAGTTGCTTGAGATCAACGAGGCATTCGCGGCGCAGGTATTGGCGTGCCAAAAAGCAATGGCGTCTGCCGAGTTCGCCCGGAAGGAACTCGGCGCAGACCAGCCGCTTGGCGAACTGGACATCGCGAAGTTGAACATCAACGGCGGGGCAATCGCGCTCGGCCATCCGGTTGGCACATCGGGTTCGCGGCTCCTCCTCACTCTGTTGCGGGCGCTTCGAGAGCGCGGACTGAAGCGTGGACTGGCCGCGCTCTGCATCGGCGGCGGGCAAGGCGCTGCGGTGTGGGTGGAAACCAATCTCGATTGAACTTGTGCAGAAGCACCCGCTCCCTTGCGGTCGCGGCGCGTTGGGACGCTGAAATCGCACCCAACCAACGAGCCGCGACCGCAAGGGAGCGGGTGAAAAAACACGAGGAGGCAAGTGATGGCTGACGAATTTCGACACCTGCAACTCGAGCGCGATGCGCGCGGAGTTACAACGGTCAGCTTCGACGTGAAGGGAGTACCGCTCAACATCTTCAACGAGGAGGTCGTTCGCGAACTTCAGCAAGTGGTCGAGCAACTCGAACGTGATGCTCCCAAGGCAGTGATCTTCCGCAGCTCGAAGGCATCCGGGTTCCTGGCCGGCGCGGATGTTCATCGAATTCGGCAGATCGAATCCGAAAGCGAAGCTCGATTCATCCTCACGACCGGGCACGAACTACTCGACCGCATCGAACGACTCTCGTGCCCCACAATCGCGGCCATCCACGGGCCGTGTTTGGGTGGCGGGCTGGAGTTTGCGCTCGCCTGTCGTTACCGGATCGCGCGCAACGACTCGCAAACTCGAATCGGTTTACCCGAGGTGATGCTTGGGCTAATCCCCGGGTGGGGTGGCACGCAACGCTTACCGCGACTCGTTGGCTTGAGGCAAGGGCTTCGCATGATCCTCGAAGGATCAACTCTCACTGCCTCGAAGGCCGCGGCGGTGGGACTGGTCGATCTCGCGGTCCCGCCTGACGACTTTGACACCGCAGTGAATCGGTTCGTGGATGATCGTCTCACGGGTCGCTCGGTTCGCCGGCCGGGTCGCGGATTGCTCGGCATCCTGCTCGAAGGCACGTCGTTGGGCCGGGGAGTGGTGTTCCGAACCGCTCGCAAGAAGATTGCGAAACGGGCGCGCGATTATCCCGCGTTGCCCGCGGCACTCCGCGCGATCGAAGCCGGGTTCCGCCAGTCGCGCGCTCTTGGGTTCGCCACCGAGGCCGAGGAGTTCACCCGGCTGGTCTTCACACCCACCGCTCGCAATCTGATGGACCTGTTCCTCCAACGGGAACGCGCCCGCAAGCCGTCAACGTGGGTCTCGGAGGATCACAAGCCTGCCTCCGCCCGGAAAGTCGCGGTCGTTGGGGCCGGGGTCATGGGTGCGGGGATCGCGCAGCTTGTCGCGCTCAATGGCATTCCCGTTGCGATGAAGGACATCAACAACGAGATCGTCGCAAGCGGTATGAAGAAGATCGAAGCGCTCACATCGGAAGCCGCGAGCAAGAATGTTCTCTCGCGTAGTGAAGCCGACGCGGCTCTCCGAAACGTCACGCCCACGAGTGAATGGGGACCGCTCGCCGATGCTGATCTGGTCATTGAGGCCGTGATCGAACGCGAGGACGTGAAGCGGGCGGTCTTCCGTCAGCTCGCGGAACAACTTGGTGACTCAACCGTGCTCGCGTCGAACACCTCCGCGCTGTCGGTGACGCGGATTGCGGAAGCGACCCCGCATCCCGAGCGCGTCGCGGGCTTGCACTTCTTCAATCCGGTTCACCGCATGCATTTGGTGGAAGTGGTGCGCGGCCGGCTCACCAACGACGACACCGTAGCTACTCTGGTGGAGTTCGTTCGCAAGATCGGCAAGGTGCCGGTCGTGGTCGCGGACAGTCCGGGGTTCCTTGTGAACCGCATCCTGTTCCCGTACATCGATGAGGCCGTGCGCTTGGTCATTGAGGGTGTTGATGGACGATCGGTTGACGAAGTTGCAAAGAGGTTTGGTATGCCAATGGGACCGCTCGAACTGGTCGATCAGGTCGGTGTCGATATCGCCTCGGACGTGTCGAGCACATTCGCGCCGTTGCGTCGCGGAGACATGGGACCGTCACCGGAGCGATTCGCCGCGATGGTGAAGGACGGAGCACTCGGCAAGAAAGCTGGCCGCGGGTTCTACGAATACCGCAATGATCGTCGCGGCAAGCCGACCCGCTGGGCGATTCCCGAGCAGCCCAAAGGAATGGGAATCGAAGCCGACAAGGTTTCGATGTCGCTCATCGAAAAGCGGCTGATTTATCCACTGATCAACGAGGCCGCGAAGTGCCTGCAAGAGGGTGTTGTTCACGATGCGTGGGCGGTGGATCTGGCGATGGTGCTCGGCACGGGTTTCGCGCCGTTCCGGGGCGGACCGTTGCGCACGGCAGACGCGATCGGTCTGGCTTCTGTGGTGCGCGATCTCGATGCTCTTCGCGCCGCTCACGGCGACCGCTTTGAACCGGCCGCGCTCCTGCGCACGAAGGCCGCGAAAGGCGAAGGGTTCATCACGGAAGAAACGCGCCGGGAACATGAGGAAGTTCACCAGTGAGTGCCCGCGTGACTGAGCCAAGCAGAGAGGCGGACAGCGGGCGACGTGCTGGTGAACACTTTCTGATCCGACTA
>JAKEEV010000765.1 GCA_022616395.1 Planctomycetia bacterium
CGGAACCTCCCGCGAAAGGCGAGGGCACAACCAGCGCGAACAGCGGGTGATACTGGGAAATGGTCGAAACGGTCAAGGCGGAAGTGAGGGCGAACCCCGCCCGCAAGGGCGGTGGGTGTCGCTTGACCCACCGCCCTTGCGGGCGGGGTTCACCCAGACCGTTGCTTCCCTCCGCTCTTCACCGCATAATCCACTTCATTGCCCTTCATCACTCAGGAGCTTCAATCCCATGCCGCGCTTCCTCCCCGCGCTGTTGATCGCTCTGGTCGCGATCTCGGGGGGCTTATGCCCTCCGCTCGCCGAAGCAGTTGATCCGCCCTCCTCGACCAAGATCACATGGAAGAAAACCGTGCTCGACCGGAAGTTCCGGTCCGAAGGCGTGGCTGTCGCGGACGTGAACAAGGACGGCAAGATTGATGTGCTCAACGGCGAATACTGGTACGAAGCGCCAGACTGGACCCCTCACGAACTTCAACCGTTCAAGGATCACAAGGACGGGCTGGGCAACTACAGCCGCGTATTCTTCTGCTGGGCCGAAGACCTCAACGTCGACAGTTGGCCGGATCTCATCGTGATCGACTTCCCCGGCGCTCCGTGTTACTGGATGGAGAACCCCAAGGGCAAATCACGCGGAGACGATGGCAAACCGCTCCATTGGCAGCAACACCGCATCTGGCACTCCGCGTGCAACGAAACGCCGATTTACACCGATCTCCTGGGCAACGGCAAGCGCGTCCTGGTGATGGGTTTCCA
The DNA here is from genome assembly GCA_022616395.1 of Planctomycetia bacterium. Lineage (GTDB taxonomy): Bacteria > Planctomycetota > Planctomycetia > Gemmatales > Gemmataceae > Gemmata. Next base: position 754 of record JAKEEV010000765.1, read on the forward strand.
GCCGCAAGGCAAGGAAACCGAAGGGCAGATGGCATACTTCACGCCCGATCCGAAAAACCCAACAGGGCTGTGGATCATGCACCCGATCAGCGAACCGAGCGTGCCCGGCAAGGAGATTCCCGGCACGCGAAAGTTCAGTCACGGGCTTGGCGCGGGGGACATCAACGGAGACGGCCGCGCTGATGTGATGTGTACCGGCGGTTGGTGGGAGCAACCGGAGAAGCCAGACGGCAAAACGCCCTGGAAGTTTACCGCCGCGAACTTCGGAGCCGCGTGCGCGGATATGTTCGCCTTCGATGTGGATGGGAACGGACTCAACGATGTGATTAGCACCTCCGCGCACCAGTTCGGCATCTGGTTCCACCGTCAGAACGTGGACAAGAAAAAGCAGACGACATGGACCACCGTCACGCTCTTCGGAATGCTTGTCTCGGAGACACACGCGGCTCACTTCGTGGACATCGACGGCGATGGCGTGAAAGACCTCGTGACCGGCAAGCGCTGGTGGAGCCACGGCCGCAGCGAGCCGGGAGCGAACTGGAGCGCTCCGGTCTACTACTTCAAGGCCACGAAGAACGCGGACAAGGTGACGAGCTTCTTCCCGGTGCTCATTGATGATGATTGCGGAATCGGGACACAGTTCGCCGTCGATGACATCAACGGTGACAAGTTCCCCGACATCATCGTATCGAACAAGAAGGGCGTTCGTGTTGTTGTCCAGGAACGGAAATGAGCAAGCCAGAAATGCCCCAAGAAGTTCAGGCGAAGGTGTCGCAGTGGTTTCTGGGGGCGTTGATTGTCGCCCTTGCCACTGCCGGATTCGCGGCGGTGGCGGGATCGGCATTCCGGCCGCCTCCGGGGTTCGCCGGGGACTTCATCCAGGACTGGTTATCCGCCCGAGACGCGCTCGACGGCCGACCCGTTTACAGCAATCTGCCCGATGCGCTGCGCCGCCATCTCGGCGAACCGGTGAATAACCCCTTACCGTGGAACGCGCACCCACCTGGCTCGATACTCCTTGCGCTGCCGTTGGCTCGTCTCGACCACGCCGACGCGTTCTTCGCCTGGAACCTCATCACATTCCCGCTGTTGGTCATCGCGGTGTGGATTGTCGTCGCCGAACTTGGCCCGTGGACCGGGTGGCGTGCCGCGGGCGTCGCGGGGTTGGTCTCTGTGCTCGGAGTCACCTCCTTTCCGCTCTACCAGCAGGTCATACTCGGTCAGTTCAATGCGCTGTTGGCATTCTTACTCGCGGTCGCGTGGGTCGCCGACCGGCGCGGCTGGCAGACGCTCACCGGCCTGTCCGTTGGCCTGGCAGTGGCAGTGAAACTGTTCCCGGCGTTCCTGTTCCTGTACCTGTTCGCGGCCCGGCGCTGGCGCGCAGCGGGCGTAGCCGCGCTCACGGCTCTGGCCATCAACGCGCTGGCTATCGCGCTGTTTGGCGTGGACGCGTACCGAACCTACGTCCGCGACGTGGTTCCCGCCGTGTCCGCAAAGTACGCGACATACTGGAATAACCTCTCAGTTAGCGCGTTCTGGCTGAGACTGTTCGACCCGACGACCGAAAGCGGCGTCGTCGCGATGAGCGTTGCGCCACTCACCGGGAAGTTGCTTGCCGCCGCGAGTCGGTTCGTGGTGGTCGTGGTGGTCGGTCTCGCGGCCTGGCGAGCGCGAACCATCGAAGCTCGCGACCGGGCGCTTGCTCTGGCGACAATCGGAATGGTACTGGCGTCTCCGATCGCGTGGCCGCACTACCTCGTGTTACTCGTCGTCCCGGTCGGCGTATTAATCGCCGCGACGGTGCGAACGCCGTGGCGGTGGCCGTTGCTTGTGTGCCTGTTGATCATGTGGTTGCCGGATACGTTCGTCCCGGCGCTGGTGCTGGGGCGCGAGCAGGCCGAAGCGATGTCCGTTCATCGGCACCGCCCGCTCACCGCGGCCGAGAACTTGCTCGTGGCGTCTGTTCCGCACTACGCGCTGGTCGGGCTGTTCCTGTTGGTGTTCCGACTCCCCACCGCGCAGCGCGATACGAACACTGCTGGGTAACTCCGGCTGACGCTCAAGACAGGGAGTGATCGCATGGCGCTCCGAAGGCAGGGTGACTACTGGTACGGAGAGACTCCGACCGATGTGTGGGAGTATTTCGTTTGGTGGACGCGAAACTCCTGTGAGCCGGTGAAGCACTGGCGGCAGGCCGTGTGCGAGTGCGGCAGCGGAGTCTTTGAGTTGCTGATGAGTGCGGAGGAGGGTTTCCACGAACGGACGTGCGTCGAGTGTGGAGCCGTTCACCAGATGCTTCGCGAAGGGGCGCGGCCTCGGAAATCGCCGGAGGATGCCGGCCCCGCGGTGTGCATCTGCAACCACGACGAGTTCGAGATCGTCGGCGTGACCGCTCCGTTCCAGGGTGACTTACACAGCGCGAAGTGGTTCTACCTCGGCCTCCGCTGTATCCACTGCGGCTGTCTCGGCTGCTACGATGACTGGATTCCCCGCTATCTTGACTACAAGCTCTACCTCGCGATGCTTTAAGCGGCTTTATCGGAGCCGCGACCGTCAGGGAGCGATCTTCGTTAAACGCTCCCTGGCCAGTAGTATCAAGTTGGGAGAGGGGAGAGGGCATGGTGTTTTCAGCCCACCTCAGCCAACTTCCTGCGGTCAGACGAGGGCGCAGGCCAGGACTCCACA
>JAKEEV010000766.1 GCA_022616395.1 Planctomycetia bacterium
GATGACTACTCTGAAGTGATGCCGCCGCGAAGCGGCGGGCCGAAATACACATCACGCGGAGCGTGATGACTACTCTGAAAGCCGCCCTGGCAGGGCGGGCCTACCAAGACAGTGGCGCTCGGAAAGCGGCACCTACTCGGCCTCGCATTCATGTTCACCCCGCGCGAAATCTGGCACTTCGACACCGAGCGGATTGGGCGCAGGGTGCTCGTGTATGACCGCGTGGACAGCACCAATTCCCTCGCCGCGACTCTTTCCCAGACAGAGCCAGATGGCGTTGTGCTCATTGCCGACGAGCAAACCGCCGGTCGCGGGCAATACGGGCGTACCTGGGTGAGTCGGCCGGGCAGTTCGCTCTTGCTCTCCGTACTGCTTCACCCTCCGAGCGAGCTTCGACCGCCCGTTATCTTGACCGCGTGGGCGGCTGTCGCGGTTGCGGAAGCTATCCTTGCTCTGACCGGCGCGCAAGCCAGGATCAAATGGCCGAATGACCTGCTCGTTCGGGGAAAGAAAGTCTGTGGAATCCTGATCGAACAGCACACCTCCGCGCGTGAGGTTATTGCGGTCGCGGGGATCGGGTTGAATCTCACGCAGACCGCAGATGAGTTCGCAGAAGCCAACTTGCCGGAGGCGACTTCGCTCGGAATCGTCTCCGGCGGGCTGATCGACTCACACACCGCCGCGAGTGTTCTGATCCGCAAGCTCGATCTGGAATACGACCGGTTGCTCGTTGGCGAGAAGGTCGCCGTGGAGGCAGACTGGAAATGGCGGATCGGGTTGCTTGGTCGGCAGGTGGTGATCGAACATCCTGGCGGAGAAACCACAACAGGCAGACTGCGCGACATGGGCTTCGACGGACTGGAGATTGAAGACACGGAGGGTTTCATTCGGGTGATTGCGCTCGAAGCAGTCTCGCACCTGCGCGCGGGGTGAGAAGCCGTTGCGACACTTGCGACGATTGAGTAACATCTGTTCAGACAAACTGCTGCAGGTGGAGAATCCAGATGACTCCAGAGAACTTCGATAATAGTCTGCGCGTGTTCGTGGAGCGAAAACCCTTCCAGGTGTTCCCAGTCGAGTTTCATGGCGGGCATCGGTTTGAAATTGACGGCCCGAACACTCTTGTCTTCCGCGACGGGGTGGCAGTATTCGTCGCGCCGGGCGGCATCCCGATCATTTTCGACCACGAGAGTGTGAACATGCTTATCGGCGCGGAAGCCAAGAGCCTTCAATGACGCCTCGCTCTCATCTACTCGTGTAAGACCATCTCCCGTCGCCTGTATGCACCCAAAGCCGGCCGCTTGTCGGTCCGTGGGTGGGCCGTATATTGCCGTTTTCGCTCGCGAAATCGAACTGAAGTGAGTCCAGGCTGGATCCGGTTCCAGACAAGCTGCGAGCTGTGACTGTGACTCCAGTAACGCCAATACCTGAACTTCGCGCCGCGCAACTGGCCCGGCTCCGGGTGTTGCTTGCCTCAATCCTGCCTGGAAACGCCTTCTACACTCGCAAACTCGCCGGTTTCCACCCAACGAACCTTCGCTCATTCGCTGACTTCGCACAGCTTCCATTCACGACCAAAAACGAACTCGCCGCGGATCAAGCGGAACACCCGCCTTACGGAAGCGCGCTTACTTTCCCCATCGAGAAGTACAGTCGCCTTCACCAAACTTCGGGCACGAGTACCGGTCATCCTCTTCGCTGGCTCGATACACCTGAGTCGTGGGAATGGGTTCTTCAATGCTGGCGCGTGAGTTTCCCGTTCATGGGGCTAACCGCGACAGACAACATCTTCTTCCCGTTTTCGTTTGGGCCATTCATCGGCTTCTGGAGCGCGTTTGAGTCCGCGTCTCGCGCGGGCTACTTGTGCATCGCGGGCGGCGGAATGACCAGTACCGCCCGATTGCGGTTTCTGGTCGAACATCGCTGTACGGTCGTGTTGGCGACTCCGACTTACGCACTCCACCTGGCGGAACTCGCCGCGAAGGAAGGCATCGATCTGGCCAACAGCCCCGTGCGAATGCTTGTGGTCGCGGGTGAACCGGGTGGTAACATTCCCTCCACGCGACAACGAATTGAGAGCGTCTGGGGCGCGCGAGTATTCGATCACTATGGCATGACCGAGATCGGCCCGGTCGCGGTCGAGGCGGTAGACCAGCCCGGCCAGATGTATCTAATGGAATCGGAACACCTCGCGGAGGTTGTGAACCCACAGACCGGCTTGCCTGTTGCCGATGGAGAAACGGGCGAGCTTGTTCTCACGAATCTTGGCCGCGTCGGTAGTCCACTAATCCGCTATCGCACAGGCGATCTGGTCCGGGTTGCCACGACACCTGACCCTCGCGGGCGCACCTGGCGGCGTTTGGAGGGTGGAATTCTGGGCCGAGTGGATGATATGATCCACGTTCGGGGAAATAATCTCTATCCCAGCGCGATCGAGGCAATCGTTCGACGATTCCCAGAGGTCGCGGAGTACCGGATTCATGTGGATCACTCCGGGCCGCTGGCGGACTTGCGCCTGGAAGTGGAACCGGTCAGTGGGGATGGCGCGCTACTCGCGGATGCCATCGGGCGCGCTGTCCGAGATGAACTGCTCTTTCGTGTCGAGGTGACGGTTGCTCCACCCGGTTCGCTTCCGCGCTTCGAGATGAAAGCCCGCCGAATCGTGAGACAAGGGAAAAGTTAA
>JAKEEV010000767.1 GCA_022616395.1 Planctomycetia bacterium
CTTACTTCCACAACATGATCGGTTTACTCACCGAGACCATCGGCAGCCCCACACCGATGCGCATTCCATTTCACCCCGCGCTCCAGTTGCCGAAAGCCGATTACCTCGCGCCGATTGAACCGCAGGAGTGGCATTTCCGGCAGTCGGTCGATTACTCCGTGACCGCGAACAAGGCGGTTCTCGACTACGCTTCTCGACATCGCGAGCAGTTGCTTCACAACATCTGGCTGATGGGCAATAAGGCCATTGATCGCGGGAATAAAGATAGCTGGACCGTGACTCCGAAGGTCGTTCAGTCCATGAAGGGCGCGAAGGGACCGGACGCGTTCCAGAAGTTCTTCCGCGACCCGCGAAGCGCGACGCGCGCGGATACATCATCCCCGCCGACCAACCCGACTTCCTCACAGCGACAAAGTTCGTCAATGTGCTCATCGCGACCGGCGTGAAGGTCCACCGGGCGAAGGCGGAGTTCACGGTCGGCGCCCAGAAGTATCCGCCCGGCTCCTATGTCGTGAAGAGCGCTCAGGCATTCCGCGCTCATGTGCTCGATATGTTCGAGCCTCAGGATCACCCCGATGATTTCGCTTATCCCGGAGCTCAGCCCACGCCGCCTTACGATGCGGCCGGGTGGACTCTCGCGTTCCAGATGGGCGTGAAGTTTGATCGCATTCTCGACGGCTTCGACGGGCCATTCGAGGAGTTGAAGGACGAAGTAAAGCCTCCTCCGGGCAAAGTTGTCGATACCGAGAAGGCCGTTGGGTTCTTCCTCTCCGCGCAAACGAATGACTCCTTCCGAGCCGTGAATCAGTTGCTCGCTGCGGGCGAAGAAGTGCGCAGACTGAAGGAGCCTCTCGCGCTCGGCGAGATACTTCACCCCGCGGGGACGTTCTTCGTGACGAAGAAAGAAGGCACGCAGGCTCGCTTGGAGAAGATCGCGGAGAAACTCGGCACGCACTTCATCGGCTCACAAGTCGCGCCGGGCAAGGAAGCGGTTGCGCTCGAGCCGGTGCGGGTCGCGCTGTGGGATCGCTACGGCGGGTCGATGCCATCCGGGTGGACACGATGGCTGTTGGAGCAGTTCGAGTTCCCGTTCGTGGTCGTCTTCCCGCCGGAGTTAGACAAGGGAGGACTTCGCGAGAAGTTCGATGTGATCGTGCTCGTTGATGGCGCGATCGGAGGAGGTCGGAGAGGAATGGGCGGAGGTCAACCTCCCCCGGACATCACCGCGCTTGATGAACTCGGCATCCCGGCGGACTATCGCGGGCGTCGCGGGAGCATCACGGTCGCCAAAACGCTTCCTCAGTTCAAGAAGTTCCTCGAAGATGGAGGAACGATCCTCACTATCGGCAGTTCGACGACGCTCGCCACTCAACTTGGTTTGCCGATGGCGAACCACCTCGCCACGAAGGACGCGGACGGGAAAGAGAAACCGCTTGGCCGCGACAAGTTCTACGTCCCGCCGTCGCTGCTGCGGGCGAAGGTGGACAATCAGCACCCGCTCGCTTGGGGGCTTGCGGATGAGGTGGATGTGATGTTCGCGAACAGTCCGACGTTCCGGCTGACCGGCGAAGGAAAGAGCCGACCGGCCCGCGTCGCGTGGTTCGACGGCAAGACACCTCTGCGAAGCGGATGGGCATTCGGGCAACAACACCTCGACGGAGGAGTGGCGGTTGTTGATACGAGTGCCGGGAAGGGCCGGGTCGTGCTCTACGGTCCGCAGGTGCTCTTCCGAGCGCAACCGCACGGCACGTTCAAGTTATTCTTCAACGGGATTGTGCGCGCCGGGGAGAAGGAGTAACGGGTCTGCACTCAGAAGTCACAGGATCGGGGTGAGTTGTGCAGACCCCTCACCCGCCGTTACGACTCTCGTCTGCGAGAGTCGACGGTGACCTCTCCCCGCAGGCAGAGGTATTATCACAAGTTGCAAGTTCTTGATTAGTGGGTGGTTATGGCTGGGAGATTAGTGGACACTCGAATACGTATCGAATGTACACTCGGCGATTTCGAGGGCATTTTGGACAGTGACAATGCGTTGTCACTGA
>JAKEEV010000768.1 GCA_022616395.1 Planctomycetia bacterium
AACGGTCGCCGGGGTCGCACGGGAATTGTGGTTGAAGTTGTACAGTTGGTACAGCGCGTTTTGTTCGATGTGCGGGAGGATGAACACGCCAAACGAGTGATCCGCGTTCGTTGTGATCCCGAACCGGGTATTCGGTCCGGTGAGCCGAGCCGGAGGGAGCACCTGGTTCTGGTCGTGGAAGTTGTGCATCGCCAGACCAAGCTGCTTGAGGTTGTTCGAGCAACTCATTCGGGCCGCGGCCTCGCGGACTTTCTGCACCGCGGGCAGAAGAAGCCCGATGAGGATCGCGATAATCGCAATCACAACGAGCAACTCGATCAACGTAAACCCACGTCGATTCCTCATCGGGATTCTCCACGAGGTGAGAGGGAATTACTTCTTCAACTCGAATGTGGGGAACGTGTTGTCCCCAGCCGTGACCGTCACGATGAAGCCGGATGTTTCCGGGTCGGCGAACTTCGCGGGAAGAATGTTCCGAGTTGCTTCTTCTTCGTCGTCGAGATTCTTCACACCTTTGACTTTGCGTTCGCAAATGATCCGCGCCTTGTACTGCCCGGCCGGTGCTCCATCTCCGGCGGTGTACGTCATGAACACCAGCTTGCCATCCTTGTCCGACATCGCGAACGGCCGAATCGGCGGGTTTCGCTTGGCCAGCGCTTCGTCTGTGGGAATGAGCCACACTTCCGCGCCATCAAGTGGCGCGCCATCGAGAGTCACCAGACCCGTGGCGGGATAACACTTTTCCCACCCCTCGCCGCGACAGGATGTCGTGACCAGCGCGACAACGCACCCAACCAATCCCGTGACGCAACGCACAGCCGATCGGCGGCACATAGGGCTTCTCTCGGTGAAACTGCGGGAACTGCGGACAGAGTAATGATGAGAGGCACCGAATCACAATTGGAATAACTCAGATTCATCCGATCTTCCCATGAACTTCATCCCAACTTGGGCTATTTCTTCGCGCGGAAGGTAGCTATGTGAGGGACTCCGGGCAAGGATGCTCGGTCAGAGGGCAAGGAATGCGCAAGTTCGCAATGTGGGCCGGTGTGCCCACACTGTTCGCGGTAGCCGGTGTGGCATTGTGGTTCACGCTTGTGCCGGGTCGTTCGGGCGCGGGATGAACACCAGCGGGCTGCGGCCCCGTCGGCGGTTCGCCGATGATGTTCGATCCGTATGGCCTTCCCAGCTATCCCGGAGTTGCTCCGAAACCCTATTTCGCGCAACCACAACCGTATCAACCTTACCAGCCTCCGCGTCCACAACCCAAACCGGTCGCAGTCACGCCAAAGCCACACCCTCAGCCGAAGCCGCTTCCGCCCGAAGTCTCGGCAAAGCCGGTCGAGATTCCTTCGCCGGAACAACTCGGCATTCGGCTCGAAGCACCGGCCATCGTGATGCCGACACCGGAGCAGTTGGGAATCAAGTTGGAGTAATTCAGGCAACCGGCTGGTGTGAGGAAAACAGAACAGAAGAAGAGTTATTGACAGGATAACAGGATGGACCAGATGCATTCAGAAGACTCGGTCCCGCTTGGTGTTGATCCTGCTTGATCCTGTCATCCTGTCGAAAACTCTTCTGCTGAAACTCACCAGCCGGCCCACGCCCGCCGTTCGCCAGTCACTTCACTAACTCCAGAACCTGCCACAGAGACGGATCATCCGCGAAGGGGAAATCCCAGCCGACGCTCAAGAACTGGTCGCCGAGTTCCTGGTCGCGAACACAGTAGTAGATGCCAAGTCGCGGGTGTTCGTGCGGGTCGAAGCCGTTGAGAGCCGTAGTGGGGAAGAACGCTTCCAGACGATAGCCACCTTTCGTGTGATGTCCGCGAAAGAGCACATCCGCGAGGTTCGCCATCGGTGCATCCTGAAGCGCGCGGTTGATCTTCGATTGCGCGATGAACGGCTCGTCCTTGTCAGTTCCAGCACCAGCCGCGAGCAACAAGAAGAAGTGACAGAACCGGCTTCCGCGATGGCTGGCGCGGGCGTCGCGCGTGTCGATCCACAGTCGGAGGCCGTCGCAGGTGCTCGTTTTGTCCCCATCGCCGACCGGAGGCTGTTCCTTCCCCTTCACTTCCACCGCAACAGCTAACCCGAAGTCGTTCCAGCCGATCCTCACATCGGCGAAGTTCTTCTTTTCGTCGAGAGCCGCGAAGTTGTCCAGCCGGGCGCTTTCGGGCAACTCGATGAGGTGTTCGTCTTCATCCGTATCGCGCACCGAGTCCTTGACGAACGGGCACGGATGACACACGCGAACAAGAAACCGGTTCGGAACTATGGGTGGCATGTCGGATTCCTTCCAAAACGAAGGGCGTGCGGTTACCATACCCGAAACGTGAACACGCGACCACACCGAGTGCTGTCATGAACGAACGTGAAGCATTCATTCGACGTGAGGCGATCGGATCATGCGGCCCAGTTTTCCAGCTTCAGGTTGGGTATGTTCGCGTAATCCTTCGTGTTGCGCGTGACGAGAGTGGCGTCGTTCGCAAGAGCGATTGCAGCCTGGAGCATGTCTCCGCGGTCTATCTTCTTCAACTTTTTGTGTGCGCGGAGGATGTCGAATTGGTCAGCCGCTGCGTCATCAATCATGACGATCTCGACATCTTCAAGTCCTTCCTCGGTGAGTCTTAACCGGCGCTGCGATTCGAGCCACTCCGCACGGTTCGCTGCTTTCAACACTGCCTCGAACCGCCCGCGAAGCACTTCCACACGTGTGATGAGAGAAATCGCGACGCGATCCGTTTTCGCCACTGCATCGAACCGGGCGCGAACTTTCGCATTCTGGTAGAACCAGAGTGTCATCATGTCAGTGTCGAGGAGGTAAAGCGCCATTCGCTCACCCCTTCTTCGCGGAGAGCGCCTTGCGCGCGCGGTACAACTCCGCGATCACCTCTTCGGGATCCTCGCCGAAATCCTTCCACGCGCCGTAGGCAGTAAGCATCCGCTCCTTCGAGGACTTCGGCTTGTGCTCGGCTGTTGGCTGTTCGGCACGCAACCAGTCCACGACGGCCACCCGAACAAAGCGCCACTCCTCGCCCAGCTTCCTTCCGGGCAAACGCTTCGCTTCCGCCTCAGCGCGCACAGTGTTTTCTGGTACTCGTAGGTACTCAGCAGTTTCGGCAAGCGTCAACACGTCGAGCGGCGCCGGGTTCGCGGATGAATCAGGTAACGGAAGCAAAGGGAATGGGGCAGTTGCCCCGGCTTGCTCTGCCGCTGCCGAGGCTGCACCATAGCCTGCGGCGAATGCGGCATATGCAGCGACAAGTGCGGCTGCGTAGGGCGACTTGTCGTGCTTCAAGTCTTCCGATGCGGCCACAAAGTCTGCGACCATTGCAGCATAGCCAGCAGCGATTTTGTTCCCGCGCTCAATCATCGTTCCAGTCATCTTTCAGTCTCCGTGGGGATGGACAGGCGCGCTCAGCGGCGGGTTCAGGAGGCTGCGAGCCAGCACTTCCTTCGCGCGGTCGAACTCCGGCTGCCAGGTGATCTCCGGCGAACGGTTCTTCATGCAGTCGCGGACCTTCTCCAGCGTGTTGCGAGCCATGTGTGGATCAATCAGCCCAGTTTTCCAGTGTCAGGCCAGGTATCCCGGTGAAGTCTTTCGTATTACGCGTGACCAATGTCGCACCATGAGCCAGCGCGATGCATGCGATGAGCAAGTCGGAACGACCGATCTTCTTGAGTTTCTTGTTTGTCCGGAGTACCTCGAATTGATCTGCGACCGCTTCGCTCACCTGGAGAATATCAAGAGTGTCAAGCCGTTCCTCGTCACGTGTCAGTCGCTCCATTGCAATCAGCAACTCTTCGCGGTTTGCAGCCTTCTTGATAGAAGCGAACCGGCCCTCAAGGATTTCAATACGGGAAATGATGGAGGTAACCACGGGCCGATCCTGAGGCACAGCACGTAACCGTGCGAGAATCTTTGCGTGATCTTTCAGCAAGTCCGAGAGAGCGTTCGTGTCGAGGAGGAACATTCCAGTTACTTCCCCCCAACCGGGTTCGCCTTTCGCTGTCGGTAAATCTCCTCAACCATCGCATCAACTGTTGGATCATCCTTCCACAAGCCCGCGATGGCCAACATCCGTTCCTTCGACGACTTTGGCTTCGCTTCAGGTAGCGATTGCTGACCAGTTCGCAACCACTCCGCGAGTGCGAATTCGAGAAATCGCCACTCATTCCCCAGCTTCCGACCAGGTAGCCGACCAGCTTCTGCCTCCGCGATCACCACCGATTCGGAAACACGCAAGAACTGTGCGGCATCAGGCACAGTCAACACGTGAAAGAACGACATCGCAACAGGAGGAGGAACGAATCCCCCCCCGAAGGGACCCGGCATCCCTCCGGCGGCAGCCGCGGCTTGAGCCGCAGCAGCGGCTGCCATCGCTCCTGCTGCCTCCGCTTGGAGAGCAGCGATATTATCAGCGTTCATTGACTCTCCTGTTACGTCTTCAGTCCCCGTGGGGATGGACAGGCGCGCTCAGCGGCGGGTTCAGGAGGCTGCGAGCTAGCACTTCCTTCGCGCGGTCGAACTCCGGCTGCCAGGTGATCTCCGGAGAGCGGTTCTTCATGCAGTCGCGAACCTTCTCCAGCGTGTTGCGGGCCATGTGCGGACACTTGTTGCACGCACAGGTGATCCCCGGCACGCCCAGATACGTATGCTGCGGGTGCTTCCTCTGCATCTCCCACATCATGTTCGCTTCGGTCGCGACCAGAAACTCCGTCGGCTCCTTGTACGTCCCGACATGCTTGACCATCGCTTCCGTACCGCCGACGAAGTCCGCCAGTTCAAGGATGTTCTTCGGGCACTCCGGGTGAGCGATCGTCTTCGCCTTCGGGTGTTCCTTCTTCTGCTTGAGCAGGTCGTGAACGCTGAAGATTTCATGCACCATGCACGAGCCATCCCAAAGAATCATCTCGCGGCCCGTCACTTCCTGAAGGTAGCGACCGAGGTGCTTGTCCGGCACAAAGAGAATTTCGTAGCCCGCAGGCACTTTCTCCTTCACCACTTCGAGCGCATTGCCGCTCGTCACGACCCAATCCGAGAGCGCCTTCACCTTCGCGGACGAGTTGATGTAGGTCACGGTCTGGAACTTGCGGCCGTTGATGCGGAGCATCTCCTGGTAGCGTGCAAGTTTCTCCGCGGGGCAGGCATCCACGAGACTGCAACCGGCCTGGAGATCGGGAAGCAACACGGTCTTCGACGGGTTGAGCATCTTGGCGGTTTCGGCCATGAAGAGCACACCGCAGAACACGATGACGGGCGAATCCACCTTCGTGGCTTCGCGTGCGAGCTTCAGGCTATCGCCGGTGACATCGGCGAGCGCCTGGATTTCGCCATCCTGGTAATAGTGGGCCAGGATCGTGGCTCCGAGCTGCTTCTTGAGATCGAGGATTTCGGCAGAGATGTCGTCAAGAATTGCTGGCATGTTCGGCTCCTTGTTTTTACCGTGGCGGAGGGCCAACCCACTAACGCAGTGTGTTCACCATATCATACGCGGCTTCCGACCCGATATTTACCGGAAACCTGGGCTATCCCACGGTTGGACTCGTGGGTTGAAGCGGGTATTCTGAGCGAATCGCACTTCGCCGGAGCCGCTTGATCTGTCAAGCTGGCCGTAATGAAACGAAACGTCGGAGAGGCACCGGTCTGGAAAGCGACGAACTCGACACGTCACACATCATCGGGTAAAGTGACAGCACGGTAGCCGCAGAGAATCGGCGGTGTGATATGGATGAACCTGGGCATGTAGCCACAACACAAGACGACGAACTCCCTCGCCAAGTGTACGAGGTCGCGCTTGAGTATTGTTTGAGGAAAGGTGAACAACCTGCTGACGCGGAGGAGATTGCTCAGGAAACCGCTCTTGCTGCCTTTCTCCACCGTGGCGACCTGATCCGCATCCCGCAGAAGATCCGGGCTTGGGCGATAACAGTTGCTGGTCGCCGTCGGATCGACAGATTCCGCCGAAAGCACGCACACCCGACGAGTCCGTACCCCGACGAAAACTTACCCAACCTCGACGACGAATTAGTCGATTCTCTCACAGCGCCGCTCGCGCCGAACGACCCCGAACTCACTGATCAAATTGAACGTGTGAGAGGAGCTGTCTCTCAGCTTCCCCCTCCGCTGCGCCAGGTGGTTGAACTGCGATATATTGAGAACCGAACCTTGGAAGAAATCGCCAACCGATTGGGAGTATCAACTCCATCTGCCTTTCGTCGTGTTGAAGACGCAATCGCGCAACTCCAACAACTCCTCGCTGAGACTCACACACCAAGAGAACTGCTCCTTCCTCAATTCCCGACAACGAAGGATGTTCCGCTGGTAACCCGTGAATTGAGAGAGTCGGATTACCGCTTCCTTCCCGAGGAGGCCAGGAAGAAAGTGCTGCGCGAACTTGAACTCGCGCAGGCGCTGGCCCCGGATGTGCGGATGTCCGATTCCGTTCGTCGGCAAGTGATTCAGGACCGCACGTTGCAATACTACTCTGGCGGGAAGATTGTCGCGTGCGTGCGTTTGAAGGAAGGAGAGGGGGTCGCGATCCTTGCCGTTGGCGAGGAGGAAATCGGCGCTCTGATCCGAGCGGTTCCTCGGGAGAGGTGGAGCGGAGTCAGGATCGAGTTCCCCATGCCCTGGGAATAGGACACGATGCCGCGCTTCACCCATCCGATCTCGTGGCAACTCACCAACACCGACGAGAATCGGCCCGGCCCAACCCGGATTACGATGCGCGCGGAAATTCCCGTGGAAGTGGAGGACCAATCCGGCACCTGGCGGGAACTCGTAGTCGTCATCGACACGGGAGCCAGTTTCTCGATGATGCGTACTTCGTTGGCCACCAGTTTGGGACTCGCGATCCCAGTCACGACCAGCACGATGCCTCTGCGAACGGCCACAGGACTCGTTCGGGATGTCGTTCGCGATGGCGAGATTCACCTCCGCTTTCTCCCATTTCCAGAGCGAACGTTCCTGTTGAAATGCATCTTCCGTGACACTCTGCCAACCGACATTCCTCCTGTTCTTGGATTGCACAACACACTCGACTTGTTGACCATTCTCTTCGATGGCACCCGGCGGCCTGATGGCTTCATGGGATGCATGGAGTTCATCACCCGCGACCAATAACCCCGGTCACTTCCATGCCCGCCGCCAAAGAGTTCGACCTGATCGTGATTGGAGCTGGGCCGGGTGGAGTCGCCACCGCGGACACCGCCGCGCTTTTGGGCAAGAATGTTGCTCTCATCGAGCGCAACCCCGCCGTTGGAGGAGCCGCAGTCAACACCGGCACCATTCCCAGCAAGACACTCCGAGAAACCGCGCTCGCCATCGCCGGCGTGAAGGCTCGTGCGCTCATCGGTGTCGATCTCTCAGTTCGGCGCGAAGCCAAGATCGAAGACCTCGTTCGCCACGAACGAGTCGTCACCGCATCTGAAGCACACCAAATGCGCACGCTCCTCGACCGTTACGGAGTCACGGTTTTCCAGGGCAGCGGCAAGTTCCTCGATCCACACACCGTTCGCGTCATGCATCCCTCGCCCCCGGGCGGATTCACCGACTTGCGCGCGGAGAAAATCGTAATCGCCATCGGTTCGAGTCCGGTGCGTCCACCTGTCTTCCCCTTTTCGCACTCCCGCGTTCACGATTCGGATGAACTGCTCTACATCACTGCGATTCCGCGCTCGCTTGCGGTAATTGGCGCAGGCGTGATCGGTAGCGAGTACGCCTGCATGTTCGCGGCTCTGGGTGTTCGCGTTCACTTGATCGACGGTCGAGATTCGCTCCTGCCGTTCCTCGACCCGGAGCTGTCTCAGGCTCTCACGGCGGCCATGGAGCGACAGGGGATTGTGTTCTGGTGGAAGGAAGGGGTGGAAGCGTGCAACGCTCCGCGCGCTGGAGAAATTGAACTGCGGCTGAAGTCGGGTCGCGATCTGGTGGTCGATCATGTGCTGGTTTGCGCTGGTCGGACGAGCGGAACAGCAGCGTTGAACGTTGATGCGGCCGGGTTCGGGTTGACTTCGCGCGGGCTGATCCCGGTGGATGAACACTTCCGCACCACGGTTCCTCACATCTACGCGGTCGGTGATGTGATCGGCTTCCCGGCGCTGGCAAGTACCAGCGCCGAACAGGGTCGAGTGGCGGCGTGTCATGCTTGCGGGTCCAACATCAAGGAAGCACTCGCTCAGTTCTTGCCCGCGGGGATTTACACGATTCCCGAAGTGAGTTCGGTGGGGTTAACCGAACCGCAGGCGAAGGAGAAGGGGATTCCCATCGTCATCGGCCGGGCGGATTACGGCCAGAACCCGCGCGGCAAAATCATCGGAGACAAGATCGGCTTCTTGAAACTGATCTTCGCGCGAGACGACCTGAAGTTACTGGGTGTTCACGTCCTCGGCGAACAGGCAACGGAGTTGCTTCACCTCGGACTCATGGCGATGATGACAGGCGGCACCGCGAGCCTGTTCCTTTCCACATGCTTCAATTACCCGACGCTCGGCGATCTCTACAAGCTCGCCGCTCACGATGCGATTCTCAAGCGCACTGAACTTTTGGGACCGGCCCAGCCCAACACGAGTCGCGGGTGACGGCCAGGACACCGATTGACGAGGAGGCCCAACTCATGAACGAAGAAGCCCGCCAAGAGGCCGAGCGGTTCAAGTGGATCGAAAGCGAGCGCGCTGGTCGCGACTTGGGCGAAGAAGCCATCCGACAGTGGATTGCTCGCCACTGGTCGGGCTACGTTCGCGCTCGCGTTCTGGATCATCTGGCCGGCACGCGATTATGGGCTGAACTGCCGCGTGAGGAGTTTGGCATTCTCCCGCGCACTTTCCCGGACAGCGCGGAGCTGGTCCGCGAGATCGTCAAGCAGCTCTCCTCGGGCGCGGACAACCTGACTGTCATCTCGTGGGCAGTGGAGACATCTCAGCCGATGGAACTGGTGAGCAAGATTCTTCAGGCGATTGACATCAACCAGTACCACGGGCGATTCCGATTCCCGGAGGAGAGAGCCGACCGGCCGGTCATCGTGCAGGAATGAGGGTGGGATTCGTGTTATGATGGCTCGTGTTCGCTTTGAGGATCACTTATGTCGCACGAACACGAATCGTCTGAAGCCGGAACATCCCCCACGACAGCGGAAGTGCCCGCCGAGCCGTCGCGCACCGAGGAGATGCTTGAGCGCGCAAAACGCATCCTCGCCGGAGACATCCGACCCGAAGACTACTTGCCAGTGACGCCGGAATTGATGCACGATCTGGACGAATACTGCAAGCATCTGGAAACCGAGAGCGGCATCGTCGCCACCGCCGAAGCCCGTCAGCGAATGCTCAACGACTGGACTCTGCAATTCCACCACGGTGGAACCAATGTCCTTGCCCGGTACACCGACCGTGGGGTTCTTGTCTTGGCTGCGGGGAATGATCAGATTGGCAAAGTTCGACAGCACCTGAATCCGGACTACCGACACGGGTTCGCCCTCATGTTCCCGACAGACGCCTAACCGTGCCACCCATCCTCACCTTTCCACTCACCGCAAGCCGCGGGATGAGTCCAGTCCGGAAACACGCGGACGTGATCCTGGAACTCCGCACGCGAAGCGGCGCGTGGTTTCCAGTCACGTTCCGCGTGGACACCGGCACAAGCTTGACCAGTATGAGTGTAAAACGAGCCGAAGCGCAAAGCCCGGTAAACCTCGATGGTCTCGACCTGGCCACAACGCTCACACCACGAAGGATTGATAAGACACTCGGCGATGGGAGCACGCGAACAGTCGAGATGCAACTCGGGACACTCACCGCTCGGTTCCCCGAACTCCGGGCCTTCGTCTTCAAATGGGAATGCCTCTTCGACCCAACACTCGACCCGGAGCGCGCGCTTCTCGGCATCGGGGGACAAGTTCTCACTGACGCGAGCATTACCTTCCGCGGCGCGAACCAACAACACATGACCGGATCGGTGACCTTCGAGATTCTTACCCGCCCGGTGCCCTTGTTCCCGTTGTCGGAGGCGCTTGTTTGGGAATGCCGATACGCACCTGCCGGCTGGCCGACTCAGACCGACCCGATGGTTTCGCCACCGCCCGCTCCAACTGAACCAACGTGACCGCGCCCGAGTCACATGCGGTTCGAGATACTGTAACTACCCCGCGTCTTCGCCTTGACCGAATTTCCGAATCCGCCTATGTCCGCCGACCGCTTGCCGGTTCACCTCAGCGTGCTTCCGGCCGAAACACTGAAGTTGCTCGATCCTTGCCCGGGGCAAATTTGGGTAGATTGCACCGTCGGTGGAGGCGGACACACACGCTTGATCGCGGAGCGCCTAGTGCCGAAACTACCCGCTCCCTTGCGGTCGCGGCTCGTTGATCCGCCAGTAAGCGAGGCGCTTTACGAGCCGCGACCGCAAGGGAGCGGGCTTGAAAGCACACTAGGACCGAATGGTCGTGTCATCGGGCTGGATCAAGACCCAACGATGCTGGAATTGGCCCGCACGAGGTTACAGGGGCTTCCGGTCGAGTTGGTTCACGCGAACTTCGATCAACTCGGCGAATTGCTGGCAGCGCACGGAATCACGCAGGTGGATGGCGTGTTCGCGGACTTGGGGTTCAGTTCCGATCAGTTGGAACAGGCGACGCGCGGGTTGAGCTTTCGCGATGATGGCCCGCTTGACATGCGGCTTGACCCCACTGCAGGCGAGACTGCGGCCGATCTGGTGAACCGGATGAGCGAAGAGGGGCTGGCGGACATCTTCTGGGAGTTTGGCGAAGAGCGATATAGCAGGCGGGTCGCGAAGCTAATTCTTGAGAGGCGCGCAAAGCAGCCATTCACAACAACCGCGGACCTGGCGAGTGTGGTGAGGAGTTGCGTGCCGAGGGCTGGGAAGCTCGATCCGGCCACGCGAGTGTTTCAGGCTCTGCGGATTGCAGTGAATGACGAACTCGGAGCGCTTGACCGACTGCTGGCGATTCTTCCGAAGGTGGTGAAATCGGGCGGCCGAGCGGGGATCATCAGCTTCCACTCGCTCGAAGATCGACGCGTGAAGCAGGCGTTTCGCTCGCCGGGCGTGTGGCGACAGTTAACGAAGAAGCCGGTTGAGGCGAGTGAGACCGAAGTCGCGAACAACCCACGCGCCCGAAGCGCAAAGTTGCGCGTCGCGGAGCGAATTGGCGAGCGGCCGGCGTCAGCCGGCTGATGACACTAGCACAGAGGTCACGGATGACAGACCCAATCGCCGTTGATGTGCCAGCCAAGCCCGCGTTCGGGCGGTCGCTGCCGCTTCCCACTCCGGCACCAACTCCCGCTGGGGCCGCTCCCAAGCCAGATGCGCTGAAAACGGAATCGCCAAAGCCGGATGTGTCGAAGGCAGAGGCGCCAAAGGTAGACGCGGCCAAACTCGCGACCGCAGCGGTTGGGTCAGCGCTTGGTGTGCCTCCAGTGGGTCCGCTTACGCCCGCGCCGGCAGTTGCGTCGAAAGCACTCGGCGGGTTACTTGCTCGCATCACCAAAAAGCAAGCAATCATGGCTGGCTCGGCCATTCTGAGCCTTGCCGCGGGCGTCGCGGGCGTGCGGATGATCTTCCCCGCGAAGGATGACCAACCGCCCACCGCCGCGCTTGCTCCGAACACACCAACGCTTACGAGTCCCACGAAGTCGCAACCAAAACCCGACGCGTCTTCTCAGCCCGGCACAGGAGACTTCCTGCCAGCGCCTGGCTTGCCGATTCCAACCGTGCCAGTGGCTCCGATTCCTCCCGCAGGCGGATCACCATCGTCCACGCTCCCACTGATTCCGCCTCCGTCGATGGCCTTGGAACGACCAGAGGGACCAACGGGTGCGATTCCACCGAGTTTCGCGCCTCCAATTTCGCCGACTCCGCCGACCGGTCTTCTTCCCACCGGAGGAGTTGACACGCCAGCAACACCGGGCATTCCACCGATTCCCCCACCAACGGGAGTAACTCCACCAATCCCGCTCCCAGTCAGTC
>JAKEEV010000769.1 GCA_022616395.1 Planctomycetia bacterium
GCAGAGGAACCCCGCGCGCGGAGCGATTGCGTTCGCGTTCGTCATCCTCAGCACGTGCGGGCTGTTTTTGCTTTTAGCCGCGCCGTTCCTGATGGCCGTGACAATCATCGTCTACGCAGGCGCGATCATCGTGACGTTCCTGTTCGTGCTGATGCTCTCGCAGACGGAAGGCCCATCGGATGAGAACGACCGCACCCGCGAGCCACTGTATGGCAGCCTCGCGGGGTTCGCGTTCGTAGGTTTGGTTTTGTTCACTCTTTACCAGACGGATCGGACGGGTCCGGCCCCAACTCCTCCGCCAGATGCATTCGCGAGGATACACAGTCGCCTCCCCGCACAGGTGCTCACGGCGGAAGAGCGGCGGCTGTTGGTCGAGGCAATTCCGAAACTCGAGGAAGCCGAGAAGCAACTCGACGGCGACATGAGTGAGCCACTGGATCGAGTCGTCGACTTCGAGAAGGCTTTCAACAAGGCCCGGAACAATCTCTCGGAGGTTGTTGGTGGCGTTGTCGTCGAGGAAAGGTTCGCGCCCGACAGTCCCAACCCGGTAAAAACTTCCAAGATTATCGAGGGATCGCTCACGAGGCGATTGACGAAGCCGCCCGGCAAATCCGGCGAGCCATCGGTTCTCTACCGAGACGATCCGCAAGCCCGCGATGTGATTGCGCGGGCGGAGACAGTTCGCAAGATGGGTGAGAAGACTCGCAAGCGCGTGGAAGACCTACTTCTTGATACCAGGCCGCCGGATGTGTCTGCGGCAAAGGCCGAAGTGCGGAAGCTCCGAGACGAGGTTGCGGTGCTCGCTGGTTCAAGTGAACTCCCAGCGCGCAACGTAAGTAATATCGGCTTTGTGCTGTACTCCGATCACTTGCTCGCGGTGGAACTGGCCGGCACGCTGTTACTCGTCGCGACCATCGGAGCCGTCGCCGTTGCCCAGCGGAAAGGAGTTGCCAAGTGATAACCCTCTGGCACTTCCTCGCGGTGGCCGCGGCTCTGTTTGGCATCGGGCTGATCGGGTTCCTCACGCGCAGAAACCTCATCACGATGTTTCTGTGCGCGGAGATGATGCTCCAGGGGGTCGCGATTAACTTCGTCGCGTTCGCACGGTTCCACGGCAATCTTCACGGTCAGGTGTTCGTGCTGTTTCTGGTGGCGGTCGCGGCGTGTGAAGCGGCCATCGCGCTTGCTCTGTTCTTGAATCTCTACCGCCGACGCCGGTCGCTCGATTCGGCCGACTGGCAAGAACTCCGCGAACTCGGTGTTCCTCCCGCAATCGACACCGAGCCGCTCGAGGAAGCACCACAGGAACCGCTCCCGACACTCACGCCCGCCGGTGCAAGACCGGAGCCTGTCGCGGAGGGAACCGCCCGTGTCTGAACCGATCAGCCTGGCGCTTGTCATCCTCGTTCTGCCGCTGGCCGCAGCGCTTCTCACCGCGTCGTGGTCTGGAGAGATTCTCAAGAAGGCCGCTCACTGGCCGCTGATTATTTCCTGCGCTGTTTCGACGGTGTTGGCGTTTCTGTTGGTTGGTCAAGTCACCGACTTCGCCACGGGTCGCATCATCTCCAGTCCGGTCACCTGGTTCGCGGCCGGCAAGCTCAAGGTGAACTTCACGATTACCATTGACGCACTCTCCGCGACCATGCTCGCGATGATTACGTTCGTCTCGACGATGATCGCGGTGTTCTCCAGTGGCTACATGCGCGGCGACAAGGGCTACGCCCGCTTCTTCGCGGTGATGAGTGTGTTTGTCTTCAGCATGTGCGGGCTGGTGCTGGCGAATAACTTCATCTTGCTCGTGGCGTTCTGGGAAGGCGTCGGGCTGTGCAGTTACTTGCTCGTGGGTTACTACTTCGAGAAACCCAGCGCCGCGGCCGCGGCACGAAAGGCGTTTCTCGTCACGCGACTGGGCGATACGGGTTTTCTGCTCGGCATCTTCCTTCTGTGGAGGATGGGCGGCTGGCACACCGATCTGACCGCGCTCTTCGACCACATTCAGAAGAACCCGCCCGATCAGGGCACGCTCACCACCGCGTGCTTGCTCTTGTTCTGTGGTGCGGTCGGCAAGAGCGCTCAGTTCCCGCTCTATGTATGGCTCCCGGATGCAATGGAAGGCCCGACTCCGGTCTCCGCGCTCATTCACGCGGCGACGATGGTGACGGCAGGCGTGTACTTACTGGCGCGCTGCGCTCCTCTGTTCGCTCTTTCTCCCGACGCACAAATCACGGTCGCGTGGATTGGCGGACTCACGGCACTACTGGCCGCGTTCATTGCGCTTGCTCAAACCGACCTGAAGCGAATCCTCGCGTACTCGACCGTTAGCCAACTTGGCTACATGTTCCTTGCGCTGGGAACGTGCGGTGCGATCAGTCCGACCTTCGCGGTCACGGCAGCGATGTTCCACCTGTTCACGCACGCGTTCTTCAAGGCTCTGCTTTTCCTCTCGGCCGGCAGCGTGATGCACGCGATGGGCGGCGTGATTGATGTGAGATACTTCCGCGGATTGCGGAAGCGATTGCCCGTCACTCACATTACCTTCTTGTGTGGAGCCGCAGCTCTGGCAGGCGTTCCGCTGCTATCCGGCTTCTGGAGTAAGGATCTCATTCTGGAATCGCTGACGGAAGCCAGCGAGAGCAATAGCCCGTACACGGCGGGTTACTTCACACTGTTGCTCTTGGCGTTCTTCACCGCGTTCCTGACCGCGTTCTACACCTTCCGCGCATACTTCCTCACGTTCTGGGGCGAGGAGAAGATTCCCGAAGAGGCCGGACATCATTTGAATGGAGCGAAAGGCGGAGTTCACGAATCGCCCTCGGTGATGACTCTTCCGCTGATTGTGCTCGCGGCCGGCGCGCTGTTGGTGGGCATCGTGCTGGAGCCGTTCACGCACTGGTTCAGCGATTTCCTCGGCACAACGCCATCGCTTGGTCAAGTTCGGACTCCCTCAGCCGTAAGCGTGAAGGGCGAGGAGCACCACTTTAACTGGACCATCGCGATCATCAGTTCGGTGTTCGCACTTGGCGGAATCGGCCTGGCTGCCGTGATGTACCGCAAGGGAGAAGAGAAGCTTCCCGCGGGGTTGGAACCGGTGTTCACGCTGTCGCGAAACAAGCTCTACGTCGATGACATTTACTACGCGGTGTTGGTGAAGCCCGCGGAAGTGCTCGCGTTCCTGGCTCGTGTCTTCGATGGCTTCCTCGATGCGCTCTCGCGGCTCGTCGCTGCGATTCCGCGCTTCATCGGCCAGTGGATTCGGCCGATTCAAAATGGACTGGTTCAGTTTTATGCGCTCTGGATGGCAATGGGGCTGGCGGTGTTTCTGTCGTTCGTGTTCCGAATCACGCGCTGAGGAAAACCCGCTCCCTTGCGGTCGCGGCTCGTTACGCCCTGGTGACACCAACGAGCCGCGACCGCAAGGGAGCGGTTCCGAAGTGAAGGTCTCGCATGTCGACATTCCCGGTTGTTCGCGTGCTGGTTTTGTTGCTGGTGCTACTGCCGCTGATTTCCGCGGTACTGGTGCCACTCTGTGGCCGGCTCGCGCGCCGGGTATCGCTGGTGATCGCGTCCACGCACCTCGTGCTGACTGGTGTGGTGATCCTGGCGGCGACCGAGACGCTGAGCATTCGGGCCGCGGAGGAGATTCGGATTCGCGGCGACATCGAGGCCCAGCCGTTCCACCCGGAGTTTGTCCCTGGCGACACCGGCGGACGCCACGGCAACGAGCAACGAACATCCTGGACGCTCTTTAGCCTTTCCGCGGTGCCTGCGAAACCCGGAACGCCCGGCCCGAACATTCAGTTCTATCTTGGCATCGACGGGCTGAACCTCTGGCTCGTCGCGCTGGCGAGCTTCATGATCATTCCGGTCATCCTAGTGTCGTGGGAGTCGATCACCGAGAAGCCCGGCGCGTTCTATGGCTGGCTGTTTTTGCTTCAGGCGGGCGTCGTCGGCGCGTTTCTGGCATTCGATGTGATTCTCTTTTACATCTTCTTTGAACTCACGCTGATCCCCGCGTTCTTCCTCATCGGGAGGTGGGGAGTTGGTTCGGGTCGCCGAGACGCGGCTCGCAAGTTCTTCCTCTACACGCTCGCCGGCAGTTTGCTCACGCTCATCGGCGTGATCGGAGTCGTTGTCACCAATCCGCATCCCGCCACCGGGCAACTCACGTTCTCACTGCCGGATTTGATGGTGAACGTGCAACACCACATGCACAACGCGCACCAGAAGGCGCTCGCGGGCGATCCGTCCGATCTCGCCGCGCGCCACACCACGCAGTTTTGGTTGTTCGTTGCACTGATGGCGGGTTTCATGGTGAAGGTTCCGATCTGGCCGTTCCACACCTGGCTTCCATCGGCTTACGGAGAAGCACCAATCGGCGTGACCATGCTCCTTTCGGCTCTGATGGCGAAGCTCGGAGCCTTCGGCATTCTGCGCC
This sequence comes from Planctomycetia bacterium, assembly GCA_022616395.1. GTDB lineage: Bacteria > Planctomycetota > Planctomycetia > Gemmatales > Gemmataceae > Gemmata. The sequence continues at coordinate 4,436 of JAKEEV010000769.1, forward strand.
TGGTGCTTCCTCTGGTTCCCGATGCCGCGATCCAGTACGGGTTGCCGGTGATCGGCTCGCTGGCCGCCTTCGGGATCGTGTACGCGGCGCTCTGCGCGTTCGCCTCGAAGGACATGAAGATGGTGATCGCCTACAGTTCCGTATCGCACCTGGGCTTTTTGGTGCTGGGACTGTTCGCGTTCAATCGCGAAGGGTTAAGCGGCTCGGTGCTGCACATGGTCAACCACGGGTTAAGCACAGGAGCATTGTTCGCGGCGCTCGGCTTCCTCCTGGAACGCTATCGCACGACCGAAATGAATCGCTTTGGGGGCTTGATGGGCCGATTCCCCGGCTTCGCGTTCCTCACCTTCATTCTGGTTCTGGCGAGCATCGGCATGCCGGGGCTGAATAACTTCGTCAGCGAAATGATGATGCTCGCGGGGCTGTTCAATGCTCGTAATCCCGGCGTGCAAGGGCTGGGGCTTGCGGTGGTCGCGGCGCTGAGCATCTTCATGAGCGCGTGGTACATGCTAACGATGGTTCAGTGCGTGTTCTTCAACCCATTGAAGGAACCAGAACCAGTCACGGCGGTCGCGGCACCGGACGTAACGCGCCGCGAGTTCGTTCTCCTCGGCACACTCGTGAGCCTCTGCCTGGCGCTGGGTTTGTTCCCGCAGTTGCTTATCAACACGATGAAGGCGGATGTGCGGGTTCTCTCAATCGTGGGCGACTCGGCCCGCGCCCGCGTTCAGGGCGTGCCTTATGTGTACGAAGACGAAGCTCCTCCACCGCCATTGGTCTCACCCGGTCCGCCGATTGGCGCGCCGGGTCCAAAGGGCAAGGGCGGGGGCTTCAAGGGTAAGGGTGGAAAGGGCAAGAACCCGCTGATCGGCGAGGAAGAGTAACCGATTGTCATCAGTGATCAGTAATCAGTGAACAGTCATCAGTCAGCGGTCCGCAGAGGAGCAGGATTACGATTCGGAGGAGGATTTGGAAGAGGATTACCAGCAGGAATAAAGAGAACGAGTAAGAACCGAAATCCGCTCGGTCTTTGTCCTCTGCTTACTCGTTCTTCGTGCTCTTAATCCTCTTCCTCTTCATCATCCTGATCGTAATCCTACTCCTCCGATCCCTGATAACTGCTCACTGATTACTGATTACTGATTACTGATTACTGATTACTGGCTCCATTATGACCGATCCGCTACTGCAACAGACACTCAAGGGCGTGTTTCGACTCGCCGCGCCGGAGATTGCGCTCATCGGCACGGCCTGTGTCGTGTTTCTCTTCGGCTGCATGTATAACCGGCGCTGGTTGTGGTTCGCGGTGTCGTTGGCGGGCGTTGGGCTGGCGGCGATTCTCGCCGGCACGGTGAAAACGCAAATGCCGGCCGTGGTAACCGCTGCTCCGATCATCCCCGACACCGCTGCTGCGTTTGTGCGCTGGGTGGCAATCATCACCGCTGCGGTATTGGTGTTTGTCTCCTGGGGAGAAGTTGATGGGGCGAACGCGGCCGAATATTACGGCTGTCTGCTTGTCGCTGCGGCCGGAGTCTCGCTTGTCGGCCGAGCCAACGATCTCATCACACTCTTCCTCGCACTCGAACTGCTTTCCATCCCTACCTACGTGCTGCTCTACCTGCCGGCGCGTTCCAAGCTCAACCAGGAAGCCGCAGCGAAATACTTCCTGCTCAGCGTAATGTCATCGGCCATTATGCTCTTCGGCTTCAGCTACCTCTACGGGTTGACCGGAAGCACGAATCTCGTCGTCATCACCGATACAGTGACCAAAGCTCATGCCGAGACACTTAATCCGATGGCATTGCTGGCCGCGGTGTTCGTTGTGGCCGCGATGGGTTTCCGAATCACGGCGGTGCCGTTCCACTTCTACGCGCCGGACGTGTATGAAGGCGGGCCGCTCGGCGTGGTGGCTCAGATTGCGTTTTTCCCAAAGGTCGCGGGATTCGTTGCGCTTGCGCGCGTGTTGGGGCTGTTTGCCTCCGATCCGCGACACATTCCCTTCGACGCCTACACGCAACTGCCGCTGTTGCTCTGGATTCTCGCCATCATGACGATGTGCGTGGGGAATGTGCTCGCGCTGTTGCAAGACAACATTCGCCGGATGCTCGCGTACTCCAGCGTCGCTCACGGCGGCTACATGCTGATGGGCGTGGTGATCGCCAGTTCGCTCCCCGATGTGAACCCCGATGCGAAGAACCAGCCGGGCATCGGAGGCATGGACGCGCTACTCGTTTATCTGGTTGCTTACGGCATGATGACAATCGGCGCGTTCGCGGTGATTCTGTTCCTCAGCACACCCGACCGGCCGGTCGAATCCATCGACGACCTCGCCGGGTTGGGCCGGACGCATCCGGTCTCCGCCGCAGCGATGGCGATCTTCCTCTTTAGCTTGATCGGTCTGCCGCTGACCGCGGGTTTCGCTGGGAAACTGCTCCTGTTCATCGGAGCGATCAACGCACCGACACACACCACGGAAATGCGCGACCTCTATCGCGTGATGGCAATCGTCGCAGCCGTGAATGCCGCGGTCGCGGCGTATTATTACCTGCGAGTGATCGGCGTCATGTATTTGCGAAGCCCGATTCGCCAGCCATCCGATTCGCGCGCATACCCAACGGCGCTGGCCGCGGTCGTCCTGGCGGGAGCAACTCTGTTCTTCGGAATCTACCCGCAACCCATCGTGAAAGCCGCTCGCAACGCCGCTCCGGTGCCCGCGACGAAGGCAACTGTGGCGAACCCAAAGCAATAAAGCCGCCGCAGCGAGACGGGTTGCGAACGAAGTGAGCAACATTGGTGAACCGCGACCGTGAGAGCGGGTGTTCGCTCAAGAGATCCACCCCCCAACCCCCTCCCTGCAGGGAGGGGCAGCGAGCGAAGCGAGCGGGGTGGGTCAACTGCGACCGCTCGCGGAGCAAAGACCACACTCAAAGACAGCGCCGCTCGGCAAGTGGCACCTACATACACTTCCTCTGTGACTCCCCTTCCCGAACAGCCTCCGGTTGGCGTTATCGCTCACTTCGCGCTGCACACACGCGGCCTGACGTGGATTCGCGTCTCTGGTGGGTTAAGCGGAGCGCGCGTCTGGCGTGGAGAAGTTCTCGGTGTGCCTCGTGTCGCTCTCAAAGAGTGGCCAGAAAACATCACACGCGAGCGTCTTGAACACATTCACGCGTGGATGTCGCGCGCGGAGCATCTCCGTTTTGTTCCGCATGTGTTTGCGAACACATCTGGCGAAACCGTGCATGCCGAAGGGGGTCGAGCGTGGGATGCATGTCAGTGGATGATGGGTGAAGCTCGCCAATCACCCACGACGGAGGAAATCGCATCCGCGTGCGACGCGGTCGCGCATCTTCATCGCGCGTGGGCCACGAAGACGCAACACGGACCCTGCCCCGGTGTCCTCAACCGCCTCCAGATCCTATCTGCCGGCGAGCGAATCCTCCGAGCCGGGCCAGAAGCGATCCCTTCTCATTCTCCGCAACTCGACGCGCTTGTGAGACGCACGGTCAGAGCGGTCGCTCGTGTCTCGATTCGGACGCAAGAAGCGCTGCGTGTGTGGGAAAACCGCTCCGTCGCGCTTCAACCATGCGTTCGCGATCTTCGCGGAGAACACATTCTGTTTGAAGCAAATCGAATTGTCGGAATCATCGACTTCGGCGCGCTGGCTGTCGATTCCCCCGCAGTTGATCTGTCCCGGTTGCTCGGCGACTTTGCTCCAGACGAGAAACTATTCGCGGCTGGCCTCAATCAGTATCGCGCGTCGGGGGGCGCGCTCGATGTTCCCGACGAGTTCGTGAGTCTGCTGGCGCGCAGTGGCATCACTTGTTCGGTAATTGGTTGGCTGATTCGGCTTGTGGTGCGCCGAGAACTCATTTCTGATCCTGCTTCCGTCGTGGCTCGCCTGAGCGGCCTCGTCGCCCAGGTTGAACAATCGTCCTCCACCTAAGCGCTTTCGGGAACAGGACAAGCACTGTCGATATTCACGGCAGACGCCGGGAAATCATCCAGTCGGTGATTTGACACTGGGGGGGTCCGTTCTACGGTTGCGGTGTGAACGGGTCGTCTGGCAAGCCGGCTCGGTCGACCGACGAGATTCCGGTAGCCCCACGCGGCCGCCAGTTCCACGGGTGAAGCGGAAGTAAGTTCCTGGTTCCGAAATCGCCCTATGAATCGGTGGACGGCGGGCAGCTATCGGGAGAAACGCCCGCGTGACCGAGGCCGGAGACCAGCCGGCTCGCGCAACATCCGGAGAGAAGCCATGCTCGGCCGGTTCACAAAAAGGGCCGTCGCCTTTTTAAAGGGGGAAGATGGCCCGACCGCCGTCGAGTACGCCGTGATGCTGGCGCTGATCATTGTGGTTCTGGTGGCAGCGATTAGCAACATCGGTGGCACGACGAGCGGGATGTACAACGACTTGAGCTTGCAAGGGGTCAAACCCGGTAGCTCTGGGTCGTGAATTGAAAGAATGCCCAAGAACTGTGCGGACCGACAGGACGGGGAACCTGGCGCTCCGCGAAACTCACCCTCGCTTTCATTCCAACACGGGAGATCGAATCATGCGTCTGACCAAGAATCTGGTTTCGTTCCTGAAGGCGGAAGATGGCCCGACGGCTGTTGAGTACGCTGTGATGCTGGCTCTGATTATCGTGGTGTGCATCGCCGCCATCACGACCCTCGGCTCCAACGCC
>JAKEEV010000770.1 GCA_022616395.1 Planctomycetia bacterium
ATGCCCATCACTTCGCCGGTGGACTTCATCTCCGGGCCAAGAATGATGTCCACGCCAGGGAACTTGTTGAACGGAAAGACACTTTCCTTGATCGAATAGTGCGTCGGGACCACTTCATCTTTCACGCCCAACTCGTCGAGCGTCTTGCCGACCATGACGAGTGCCGCAAGCCGAGCGAGAGGAACTCCGGTTGCCTTCGACACGAACGGAACCGTGCGGCTGGCGCGCGGATTGGCTTCGAGAATGTAGACCTTCGGCGAGTCCGTGGCGGTGCCATCGGCTCGGATGCCGGCGACCGCGAACTGAATGTTCATTAGCCCTTTCACGTTCAGCGCCGTTGCCAGTTTGCGGGCCTGATCCTTGATCTCCGCGACCACGGCCGCGGGCAAGCTATGTGGCGGAATGACGCACGCGGAGTCCCCGGAGTGAATGCCAGCCTCCTCGATGTGCTGCATCACGCCTCCGATGGCCGTGCGGTTGCCATCGCTGAGGCAATCCACATCCACTTCGGTCGCGTTCTCCAGGAATTGATCGATCAACACCGGCCGATCCTTCGAGATGTCTGGTTCGACGCGGTGCATGTAGGCGGTCAGTTCGTCCTCGGTGTAAACGATCTTCATATCCCGGCCACCAAGTACGAAACTCGGCCTCACCAACACCGGGAAGCCGACCCTGCGCGCGACTCGAAGCGCCTGGGCCATGTCCACAGCGGTGCCGTTGGCTGGCTGAAGCAGATTTAACTCCGTGACGAGCCTGGCGAAACGTTCGCGGTTCTCCGCGATGTCGATGGAGTCCACGCTCGTCCCGATGATCGGCACGCCGGCTGTTTCGAGCGACTTGGCGAGGTTCAGCGGAGTCTGTCCACCGAACTGAACAATCACGCCTTCGGGTTTCATCCGGTGGTGGATGTTCAGAACGTCTTCAACCGTCAGTGGCTCAAAGAAGAGATGATCGGACGTGTCGTAGTCGGTGCTGACCGTCTCCGGGTTCGAGTTCACCATGATGACTTCGTAACCGGCATCGCGCAGAGCGAACGCGGCCTGCACGCAGCAGTAGTCGAACTCGATCCCTTGCCCGATGCGATTCGGCCCACCGCCGAGAATCATGATCCGGGGTTTGCCAGTGGAGGGACGGACTTCGTCCTCGCCGGGCGAACGGCCGGCGTAAACTGGCTGGTAAGACGCATCACTCTCACCAGCCGGCTTACGCCGGCCGTTCGCCCCGACTGTGCTCACTCCTGATTCATAGGTCGAGTAATAGTACGGCGTGTATGCCTCGAACTCCGCGGCGCAAGTGTCCACGCTCTTGAAGACCGCCTCGATGCCGAAACTTTTGCGGAGCTTGCGGACTTCCGATTCGGGCACGTTCCAGATGTTCGCGAGTTGCCGGTCGATGAAGCCGTGTTGCTTCGCGGTGAGCATGATTTCGGGCGTGACTCGGTCGAGTGATCCCACAGCCTGCAACAGGGCTTCGAGATTGACCAGTTCGCGAATCGCGTGGAGGAACCACGGGTCGATCTTCGTTCGCTGGTGGATCTCATCCACCGACATGCCCGCGAGCATCGCGTATCGGAGATACCAGATTCGCTCCGCGTTGGGGCTGGCGAGCTTGAAGGTGATCTCTTCGCGCGCTGGCGGGTTGGAAGTCCCCCAGCGGTCGCGCTTGTCGCAACCAAGACCAAAGCGATTGACTTCCAGCCCGCGAAGGGCTTTTTGCAGCGATTCCTTGAAGGTGCGGCCAATCGCCATCGTCTCGCCGACGCTCTTCATCTGTGTGGTGAGCGTCGGGTTGGCTTCGGGGAATTTTTCAAACGCGAAGCGAGGAACTTTCGTCACGACGTAGTCGATGGTCGGCTCGAAGCACGCGGGCGTTTCGCGCGTGATGTCGTTTTTGAGTTCATCGAGCGTATAGCCGACCGCGAGCTTGGCCGCGATCTTCGCGATGGGGAATCCCGTCGCCTTTGAAGCAAGCGCACTCGAACGCGAGACACGCGGATTCATCTCGATGGCGATCATTCGCCCATCAGCTGGGTTAATCGCGAACTGAATGTTGCTTCCGCCGGTCTCGACTCCGATCTCGCGAATGATGGCCTTCGCGGCATCGCGCATCCGCTGATATTCCTTGTCGGAAAGCGTTTGAGCGGGGGCAACCGTGATGCTGTCTCCGGTGTGAACGCCCATCGGATCAAGGTTCTCGATGGAACAGATGATGACGACGTTGTCGGCCCGGTCGCGCATCACTTCCAGCTCGAATTCCTTCCAGCCGATGACTGATTCCTCGACCAGCACCTCTTTCACTGGACTGAGTTGAATGCCCTTAGTGATGAGTTCGATGAACTCGTCGATGTTGTAAGCGATTCCGCCGCCGGTGCCGCCCATCGTGAAACTTGGCCGCAGGATCGCGGGCAACCCAACGACCTCGATGGCTTCCATTGCTTCGGCCAGTGTCCTGACAACCGCGGACTTTGGAACCGCGACACCGATTTGCTGCATCGCCTCCTTGAACCGCTGCCGGTCCTCGGCCTTGTCGATCACGTCGGCGTTCGCTCCGATCATCTCGACTTTGTACTTCGCCAACACGCGATGCTCGTGGAGATCCATCGCGGTGTTGAGCGCGGTCTGTCCTCCGAGTGTGGGCAACAGCGCATCGGGTCGTTCCTTCTCGATGATCTTCTCGACAACTTCCCATGTGATGGGTTCGATATACGTTCGGTCGGCGGTCTCCGGGTCGGTCATGATGGTCGCCGGGTTGGAATTGACCAGGACGACCGAATAGCCCTCCTCGCGCAGCGCCTTGCACGCCTGTGTGCCGGAATAGTCGAACTCGCACGCCTGCCCAATGATGATGGGGCCAGACCCGATCAGCAGAATCTTCTTGAGGTCAGTACGCTTCGGCATTGTGAGTGTGTAGAGTGAGCGAGAATCCGCGCAAACTCCGCATAGCTTATGGACAGCGTTCCGGCGGCCAAGAGTACACGGTTGTGGCGAATCGTAATAGATCGGATAGCATGGGCGCCGGGTTTGATTGGCATTACTCAGGAGTTGTCCATGTACCGACGGCTCATTCCGCTGGCGATTGCAATCGCACTTGTCGTTGGGTGCAAGAAGAAGACCGAAAACACCGGCGGTGACGGTGGTGGAGGCGAACCCGAACCCACCGGGCCAGCGATCACGATCAAGCTCCGCGATGACAAGGTCGGCGATATGGTACTCATCACCGAAACCACTCTCAGGACGCAAACGGCCAACGCCACCGGTCCGAAGGGGAAAGTCTCGCAGTCACAGAAAGTGAGCGAGAAGTACGAGTACACAGAAACGATTCTGGAAATGCCCGCGGGATCGAATGTCGCCACCAAGTCAACGCGTGAATACAAGGTCGCGGAGAAAAGTGAAGACGGCGGACCGATGAAACCGCTGTCCTACGCGAACAAGACCGTCCTGATCCAGAAGCAGGGCGCGTTGTACACGTACACCATCGATGGCGCCCCAATCGACTGGGACGAGGCCAAGAAGTTCAGGGACACCTACGAGAAGGCGGACAAGTTCAAGAACGAGGACATGCTTCCCAAAAAGGCAGTTCAACTGAATGAGAAGTGGGCTCTGGATTCCCTGGTGGTGAAAAAAGTCGCGGGCGAGCTTCCTTTCCCGATCAACGTGGAGAAGAGCACGGTGACCGGCCGGCTCACGAAGACGTACACCAAGGATCAGCAGCAATGGGGAGTGCTCGAAATCAAGATCGATCTCGTGGTTGACGGGACGAAGAGTGGTGCGAAGCTCAGCGGCAATCTCGGCATGACGCTGACTGTCGATACCGCGATCGACGGTTCCACGCTTGATGGTGTCTTCACGACGAGGATGTACGGGAGAATTGTTGCCACTCAAGCCGCTGCGGGAACCGAAGCGGAAACGATCCTGGAAGGGGAAGGGAAGCACACGCGAACAACAGTGAAGTGACCACAGCAGCCGGAAGTGAACATCCCTCCGGTCGCTGATACCCACTACGGAGACCCACTCGTGATTCGCCTACTCTGCGGTGCGCTCTGTGTCGGGCTAGTCGTGGTCGCGGGTCGGGCCGCGGACGACGAGACTGTCACGCTCAAGGACTACAAGTACAAGGTCGGCGACCGAACACGTATCACCGACCAGGACCAGAGCATCATGCGCAGCGTCATCATTCGAGACGAGACGCGCGAGGAGAAGATCGAGAAGAAATCCAAGATCGTGATGTACGTCTCCGAGACGCTCGCGATCAAGGAAGGAGAAACGAAGCCCACGCGGTTTAAACGAACCTACGAGAAGGCCGAGGAGACAGTTGACGGAGAGACCACCAAGCTCCCGCTCGACGGAAAAACCGTCGTGATCGAGAAGATCGGCGACAAATACAAGTTCACCGACGAGAACGGCAAGCGCCTTGCAGAAGGAGTGGAGGAAGCACTCGACAAGGAATTCAAGAAGAAGAAGACCGACCCGGCAGACGACTACATTCCGAAACGGCCGCTGAAGGTCGGCGAGTCGTGGAAGCTCAACACCGAGAAGATGGTCAAGGATGTGGTGACCGACAAGTTCATAGCAGACAAGAGACGTGCAACCGGCTCGGGAACGCTCACGCGTGCTTACCTGTTCGACGGTCGCAAGTATGGCGGCTTCGAGATCAAGCTCGACATTCCGATCACCGAGATGACCGACCCGATCAAGATCAAGCTCAAGCCCGGCAGCGCGATGAGTATGCACATGCTGGCTGAAGGGAACGTGGACGGCACCGAACCCGATGGCGTGGCCATGATGCGGATGAGTATGCTCATGCTCTTTGAAGTGCCCGGAGGCGCGGAGGCGAGTATCCGCGTCGATGGTGTGTTGACGATGACGACGGAGGCTCTCCCTCCGCGCAAACGCGATTGAGATGTCTGGATTCACCCCAACAGGAGTTCCCCATGCGAAGGTTCGGACTGGCCGGAGTGTTCGCCGTGGTTCTGGGATTCTCGGCCGTGGCTCAGGACGCGGTCGAGATCAAGATTGCTCATCCCAAAGCCGGCGACCGACTGAAAGTGACCAAGACCGAGAAGTCCACAATGGTGATGACGGTCGAGTTCGGCGGGAAGACGGACAAGAAAACGGAACCAGAAAGCAGCTCGGTGGTCTTCGTCGACGAGATCATCACGGCCGGCGAGAAGGGTGGCAAGCCGCTCAAGCTGAAGAGGACATACGAAAAGTACGAGTCCGAAAAGAGTGGCAAGAAGACCGCAGCTCCCCCGTTGAAGACCGCCATTCTGATCGAGAAGAAGGACAAGATGTACGAGTTCAGCGTGGATGGCAAGCCGTTGGAGAAGGAGTTCGCCAAGAAGCTCGATGGCGAATTCAACAAGAAGGACAACGACCTCAAGACGGAGTTCTTCCTCCCCGGCAAGGCGGTCAAGGTTGGCGAGACCTGGAAGATCGACGGGGCGAAATTCGCCAAGGCGTTCGCCGAGAGCGGGAAACTGGCTTTCGACGGGGATAAAACTGTCGTGACCGGAAAGCTCATCAAGATGTACAAGAAGCAGGGGAAACCATACGGGGTGATGGAGTTCACCGTCGAGGCTCCGATCAAGGATCTCGGCGTGGGGCTGACGATCAAAGCGGGAAGTGTGGCCAACTTCAAGCTGACGGTGGATGTGAACATTGACGGCACCGACCCATCGGAGCAGTTGAACGGGAAGCTGGCGTTCAAGATCGACGCGGAAGGGATGGGAGCGACCCTGGCCATGACCATCGAGGGAACGATGACCGAGAACAAGCAACTGCTTCCCAAACAGAAGTGACCTGTGCTCGCTTCGCTCGTAGTGTGAGTGCGAGTGTGAGTGAAAAACAGTGAAAGGCAGAAGACCAGAAGCGTTCTTGGCTCTGGTCTTCTGTCTTCTTGTCTTCACTCTTCTTGTTTTCACTCACACTCACACTCGCACTCACACAGCGAGCACTTACTCCGTTCGCCCAGACCACCACCCGCGGTTTCTCCGCGGGTGTTTTTTGTCTTCAGCGGTCTTCATCTTCTGTTGACACACATCTTGACCCGGCTATAGCTCTGCGGCTCGCGAGGAGCCTGCCGATTGGGGGAAAAACATTCGGCAGGCCGGCTCGTGACCGACCAAAAACAGCACGCCCCGGCCCGCGAAAGTTCCGCCGACCGGCCGGGGAGGAAGCACAATGGACGCGACCACTCCGGTGGAGGCGCTCAAGGATGGTATCCGCCGGTTCGCCGCGGTGCGCGGATGGGATCCGTACCACACGCCGAAGAATCTCGCGATGGCTCTGGCCAGCGAGGTGGGCGAGTTGTGCGATCTTCTGCGCTGGCTGACACCCGAAGAGTCGGTCGCGGCTGCCAGCGACCCCGCGAAGCGGGAAGCCATCGCGGACGAACTGGCGGACATCGCGAACATCGTGTTGCTGCTGAGCGAACACACCGGGATCGATCTCTCCGAGGCAATCGCTGCGAAGATGGCAAAGAACGAAGTGAAATACCCAGCGCCCTCGAAGAGCTAAGAAACTCGGTCGGTTTCGTAGGACGGGCTGTCTAGCCCGGCTCTGGAAAGACAGACGGTCCAGAAAGGCCGTCCTACGAGAGGTTTTCCATTCGCTCTGAGCTTCGATTTCAACTTGGAATCGACACGGGCGCGCGGAATTGACGATCAAGACCTAAAGGGAAGATTGGGGCGGCTTGGTTAGGGGTGAGCCGCACTCAATCGGGGGAAACGTTCGACCTGTCGTGGGGGAGTGTGTCGTGCGTAAGCGACCGATTCTGTTCACAATTGGGGTCGCCGCGGCGGTGGCCGTGGCGGGGCTGGCAGCTCGGGGGACATTCGCCCAGCAACCAACCAGTAGCGGGTACACCCCGCCGAAAGTAACTCCGGCCGGAGGATCACTCCCGGCCACAACCGTGCGCCCGCATGGCGAGTGGACGCCAACCGCGCCAGGTTCGGGGCCTCCGCCAACTCAATATGGCGAGTGGGCGCCAACAACGCCTGGCTCCGGCTCCACGCCAACTCAATCAGGTGGCACCCGGCCCAGTGGCGGATATCTTCCGCCGCCTGCGGGCTACACTCCACGACCAACGAATTATCCGGCACCGGTCGGTAGCGCGTTGACTCCGCGCCCGAGGCTCAGTTCGCCGGGAGTTGCGGGTGCTAATCCAATTCGTCCCGCGGGTGGCGTTGACGTTCCACCACCAAGCCTCGATCCACCAGGAACACGCCCGACTGGCGTGCCGAGTGGTGGCGTTGAGGGGAGCGGCAACAAGTTCTCGCCCGGTCCACCCGCTCCGCTTGTTCCAGCGCCAGAGAGTTCGCCCGTTCCGGTGCCTGTCGTTCCGCCAACACGGGGAGGTACTCCTCCGCCGAGTCCCATGCCGGTTCTGCCTTCTGCGGATTCGTCGAAGCCAGTTCTTCCTCCGCTTCCGCCCGCGCACTTGCCAAGCGGCACTCACACCGTCACCGGAGCGCTGCCGACTCGCGTCTCCCAGACCCTGACCGTGGAGGCCGTGTGCCCGGACTCGGTCGTGTTCGGTCAAGAGTTTCGTTACGACCTCGTTGTTCGTAACGCCGGGAATGTGGCCGTCCAGAATGTGCGCGTTGAAGATGAGATTCCCACGGGAGTGCGCTATGTCGGGAGCGATCCGCCGGGGGAAATTACCGGAGACAAGCTTGTGTGGGCGATTGGCACGATTGAGGCAACCGGCGAAAAGCGAATTGCGGTGCGCGTCAGACCCACCGAGGAAGGCGAACTGCGCAGCCGTGCGACCGTGAGCTTCTCGGCGACCGTGGATGCGAAAACGAAAGTGACCCGACCGCGCATCTCGGTGAGTGTAACCTGCCAGGAAACTTGCCGCGCGGGGGAGGATGCAGTCTTCCAGATCAAGGTGACCAACAGCGGGACCGGCCCAGCTCAGCAGATGGTTCTTCAAGCGCTTCTGTCGGATGGACTCTACCACCAACAGGGCGCGAAGCTCGAAACGAAGCTCGCCAGTCTTGCTCCGGGAGAAACAAAGACCGTTTCGCTTCCGCTGGCGACCATCAAGGCCGGGATGCAAGCGTGTCAGATCACGGTAACGGCTGAAGGGAGCGCGGAGTCCACGGCGAAGTCGTCGGTGAACGTGGTCGAGCCGCTGCTTCAGATTACCCAGAGTGGCCCGGCGAAGTGCCTTGTGCGCGCGGAGCCAACTTACGAAATCACGCTCTCCAACCCCGGCACGGCTACGACTGACACGATCACGCTTCATGCCGTGTTGCCGGATGGCTTCGACTACATGCAGGCCAGCGATGGCGGGACGTTCAACGCGACCAATCGGGCGGTTACCTGGAGACTGAGCGGGTTGACCGCGGGGAGCACAAAGGCGGTTGCGATCAAGCTGCGTGCCTCTGCTGCTGGCGATGTCGTGTTGAGGACAATCGCGTTTGCCGGGGAGCAACCGGGAGCACCAGTCCCGGCTGGTTTACCGCAACGTCGGCCGGCCAAGCGGTTGCTCGAAGCCAAAGCCGAGACCGCGATCAAGGCCGAGGGCGTCGCGGCCGTGCGATTCGAGGTGATCGATCTCGATGACCCGGTCGAAGTTGGCAAGGAAGCGGTTTACGAGATTCGCGTCACCAACCAGGGGACAGGAGCCTGCACCAACGTGCAACTGATGGCCGCGGTCGCAGAGGGGATCGCTTACAGCGGCTCGAGCGGCCCGACTCAGATCAAGGCCCAGGGGCAAACGCTGGTGTTCGACCCAATCCCGAACCTGGCGGTCAAAGGAGAAGTGGTTTACCGCGTGCGCGTTCGCGGGAACGCAGCCGGCGACATGCGGTTCCGCGTGCAACTGACGTGCGATCAGGTGCGCACACCGGTCGTGAAGGAAGAGAGCACCCGGTTCTACAAGGAGTAGTTCAGGCGAACCCCGCCCGCAAGGGCGGTGGGTTTGGCGAACTGGCGACTCACCTGGGTGACCCACCGCCCTTGCGGGCGGGGTTCGCCCGGCGATCGGAGTGTCGGTCGAGGGCAGGATGCCCGACCCGACACGACACCCAACTGATGGGGTGGTAGGGGATCGGACGCGGTGATACATTCTTCGCGGCTTCATGGGCCGAGACCGTTCGCTAGGGTGACGCGACCGGGCTTGGCGGGGGAAGGAGTCCGTTCATGAGCACAGGTCGTGCAACGCGCCGAGAGCGAGACAGGGACCGGAGGGTCGCGGACGCAACAGCGGTTCACATCCGCTGGATGATCCGGCGAGACATGCCAGATGTGATGCAAACCGAGCGCGCGAGTTTTGAGTATTCGTGGACGGAGGATGATTTCCTCCGGTGCCTTCGTCAGCGGAACTGTATCGGCATGGTGGCTGAGCGGGGCGATTCGGTGATTGGCTTCATGATTTACGAACTGCACCGCACGCGGTTGCATCTGTTGAACTTTGCCGTTCATCCCTCCGCGCGGCGAACCGGGATCGGGGCAATGATGGTGGACAAACTCATCTACAAGCTCTGTAGCCACCGTCGGCAGAAGATCAGCCTGGCAGTGCGCGAAGGGAACGTGGTTGCTCAGGTGTTCTTCCGGGGGCATGGCTTCAAGGCCGCGAAGGTGCTTCGCAATTACTACGAGGACAGCGGAGAGGACGCTTACCAGATGGAGTACAAGCCCGCGGAACTCGACTGGGCCGAGTACGGCGGCCCTCCGGTGAACCGAATCGCGATGTACGAAGGGAACTGATTGTAGTCCTCACGCGGAGCGTGAGGGAAAAGACACCTCACGCTCCGCGTGAGGACTACGTTCTCAAGCATCGACTCAGGAAGAGGGATACCCGATGAGCGCAGGACGCAAACGGTGGTGGCGAGCGGTCGCGATTGCGGCCATCGGGGGCGGAGTGGTTGTCGGTGGCTGGTTCGGATTCGTCCGGGCAACCGCGCAGCCAACTCCGCCGCTGGAAGGCGGAACGTGGACGCAAGTCACCGTTCCGGTCGCTCCGACACTGGAAATGGACCGAGCACCGGCCGCGGTCTTTACCGCGCCTCCGGCTGATCCGACAGTGGGACCGATTGTGCCCATCAGCGCAACAGTGCCGATTCCCGTTCCGGGGAGTGGCTCTCCAACTCCGCCCATTCCTCCGACTGACCGTCCTCTGACGCTTCCTCCAGCGCCGATTGAACCAGTTCCGGCTCCGAACATTCCCGCTCCTGGCTCGATGAAGCCGGATAACAAGGGAACGCCTCCCAGCGCGCCTGCGATTCCACTGACAGATCTTCCACTGCTTCCGGACGCTCCAAAACCGCCCGAAACGAAGCCCATCGTTCCTCCGGCGCCGGTCACTCCCTCGACGCCAACTCCAGGGAGTTCCATTCCGCTTCCTCCGATTCCGGTCACGACCGCCGAGCCTCCCAAGGCGCCGATGTCGCTCCCCGCAGCGCCAACAGTTGCGCCCGCGGTGCCGATCACTCCTCCGATGCCCGCAATTCCCCAGGCTGTGGATACTGCGCCGTCGGTGCCACCGGTAAAACCTGTCGATCCTATTCACCCGATGCTCCCAATGAACCCGGATTCTCGCTTGAACCCGCCGAAGCCGGGGAATACGCTCAATCCAACCATTCCGCCCGTTTCCCCGGCGATCCCGATTCAGCCTGTGTTGCCGGGAACGGTCGGAGAGCGCCCGAAGCCACCCGAACCGATTGGTTCGTCCGAGCAGCCTGGGTTCTTGCCGAGCGTGCCTGATCCACTCACACCACGAGACTCCACCATGTTCAAGTTCAATCAGACCGCGGCATTTGCGATCCTCAGCGGGACACTCTTCGCCGCCGAGCAAGGGAAGGCATTCACCATCCCACCGCTGTCGCCGGTGATTCCGCCGACGGTGCCGACCGCTCCGGTCCGCGACGAGAAGATGGACATCGAGAAGCTGAAGACCGACCTCGCAGCCGCGAACGATAAGATCAAGGCGCTTGAGAAGCAGGTCGCGACGCTCACCGAACTTCTCAAGGGCAAGAAAGACCCCGATGGAACTCCCATCCCGACTGCTCCCGGCGCGGTCGAGGAGATCACGCGGCTCAAGGATCGACTTGCGAAGGCGGAGCAAGAACTGGCTGCTCTGAAGACGCAGACCGCGCTTCGCCCCGCGATCCCGGAGGCGAAAGGCAAGGGTATCGTGAAGCTCATCAACGAGTACCCGATTGAAGTATCCATCGTCGTCAACAACAAGTCGTATCGGGTCGCTCCGAACACGGTCGTTGATGTTGAAGTGCCCGCGGGGGCGTTCACCTATCAGCTGCTTCAGTCAGGCGCGCCGGCCACCAAGAGCGTCATCGGCGACAAGGAAACCGTCCGACTGCGGATCAAGTAACTCTGAGAAGCGCGGAGCGCGGAACGCGGAGTTCGGAACGGAAGACACTCAGTCGTCTTCTGCTTTGAATTCCGCGTTCCGCGCTCCGCGTTCCGCGTTCCGCGCTATGATTATTACCATCGATGGCCCTTCTGGTGTCGGTAAGAGCACCGTGACCAAGGCGCTCGCGGCTCGGCTTGGCTTCGAGTTCCTCGACACGGGCGCAATGTACCGTGCTGTTGCTCTTGCGATGCAGCGCAGCGGAGTGAGTCTGGATGATTTCGCCGCGGTCGAATCGGCACTGTCGGGAATGCGGATCGAAATGCCTCCGGGTCGCGTGTTGTTGAACGGTGAGGACGTAACCGCGCTCATCCGTTCGCCGGAAGTTTCGCAAGGGGCAAGCAAGGTCGCGGTGATTCCGGCCGTTCGGCACTTTCTGGCTGCCGAACAGAGGCGGATTGCCGAAGGGCGCGACATTGTGTGTGAGGGGCGCGATCAGGGAACGTTCGTCTTCCCCAACGCGGAGCGCAAGTTCTTCCTGACGGCCGATTCGCGTGTGAGAGCCGAACGTCGAGCGAACGAGTTGAAGGCGAAGGGTCAGGATGTGAGCGTCGAGCAAGTGCTGGCCGAGCAGACCGAACGCGACCATCGCGATGCGGAGCGCGATCTTGCTCCGATGGTCCCTGCGCAAGATGCCATTCCGGTTGATACAACGCATCTGAGCATCGCGGAAGTTATCGAGCAGCTTGAATCACACATTCGCCGCTGAGAGTGCGGGTTAGGGTGGATCGTTCATGTCCGTGACGCCGAACTTCGTCGGTCGACTCTGGTACAACACCGCGTATCTGACCGCGTACAGTTTCTTCACCTTCGGGTTCAGTTTCCGCTACAGCGGGCGAAAGAACATTCCCCGCGAGGGGCCGGTGTTGCTTGTCTCGAATCACGAGTCGATGTTCGATCCGTGTTTGGTTGGCGTCGCGTCCGGGCGATACCTGTCGTATCTGGCGCGCAGCAACCTGTTCACTCAACCGGTGCTGGGGTGGGTGATTCGCAATCTGCACGCGATTCCGATTGACCGCGGCATGGGCAAGGACGGGATCAACGCGGTTCTCGAAGCTTTGGGGAAGGGCTGGGCAGTGGTGATGTTCCCGGAGGGAGAGCGAACTCACACGGGAGAAGTTGAACCGCTCAAGCCGGGCGTGTCGCTACTCATCAAGCGCGTGAAGTGTCCGATCGTGCCGGTGGGGATCGCGGGTTCGTTCGCTGCGTGGTCGCGGTTCATGAAGTGGCCGAAGCTGTCTCCGATTGTGCTTCCTCCAAGACCAAGCACACTCGCGCTCTCTGTTGGAAAGCCCATCGACGCCACACGCTATCAGACCATGAGCCGCGAAGGAATGCTCGATGACCTTCGCCAGGCTCTTGTGGCTCAGAGGGCTGAAGCCGAGAAGTTGAGGAGAAAGTAGGACAGGCATCTTGCCTGTCTGAAGCAATGACAGGCAAGATGCCTGTCCTACTTCCAGACAGGCATCTTGCCTGTCCTGCGAATCACTCCACGATCAGCTTCGCTCCTCCGCGAATCTTGCCTTTCTCCACGACAAGCGCGGGATCGGTGGCGGCAGCTTTGCGGTAAGTGATCGTTGCCCCGCCGTCCATGAGCGCGAACTTCAGCGAGCCGCCCGCGGTGAGTGTGGCGCTGAGCTTCGTTCCTCCGAGCATCGGCCCGCGAATATCCAGACGCTTCGCGGTTACCGTCACTTCCGAGCCATTATCGAGCCTCCCGCTGTTCGCGGAGACGATGACATCGCCTCCTGGCGCGTTGATTGTGAGCTTCGCGCTACCGACAACGAATCCGCTGATCGTTACCTTCCCCTTTGGCGCGTTGAGTTTCACCACCGCGCTTTCGTTGAGGTCACCGCCGATAATCACTTCCTCCGCGTCCAGCCCTGAAGCATCGAGAGTCGCTTTACCATTCACCGAGCCGATCTTGAGTGTGTGTACCTTGCCCGTGAGCGTCACCCGATCCTCGCTGCGGAGGTCGGGAAGCATCGCGGTGTCGTTGGGGTGGTCGAGATGCCGCTTCGGTTGAAGATTCGGGTCGATTTTGAACACCACGGCGGGTTGCTTTGGCCGAGGAGGGTCCACAACGACCGGCACTGGAGGCGGAGGCGGAACCGGTCGCGGTTGAGGAACGATTTCGATTGGTTCCTTGGCGGGCGGGGCGGGAATCGGTGGTTGTGTTACGGGAGGCGTGACGACGGGAGTCTGATCGCCCTTTGCCACTTCGGGCTGCTTTAATGCGCGTGGAAATGGAGCGAGGGGCAACGGTTCTCGCTGCGGTTGTGGCTCGTCGGGAGAGAGTGCCGCGACTTCGCGCTCGGGCTTCCCTGACGGTGCTTCGACGCGCGGGAAGTACAAATACCCCGCGACCAACCCGCCCGTTACGATCACCGCTCCGACAACCGCCAGAGCAAGTCCCGACGATCGCGCGGTCGAATCCAGCACGACCGGCCCATCAATCGCGAATCCGCAAACGGGACACTGCCCGGCGTCGAGGGCGGAATCGGAAATCCCTTGGCGGCACTTCTGGCAGATGAGGGTCGTCACGGAGTTGCCTCCCGTCGGGCGAAACACTCGCCAGTATAACCGAGAGGTTTCGAGGAGGAGAATTCTTCCGCGGAGTGTTACAGAGGAGTTGCGTGAAGTAGGTGCCGCGAGCCGGGCGGCACTGCCATCGGCGAACCCCGCCCGCAAGGGCGGTGGGTGCGCTGACGGCAAGCAACACCCACCGCCCTTGCGGGCGGGGTTTGCCAAGCCCACCTCGGCAAGGCGGGCCTACTTTTTCTTCGGTTCGCGGATGGGCCAGTCCTTCGATTCGGTGCGCGCGGTCTTCAGATAAGTTTCGATCTTCTCGACGACCGCAGGGTTGTCCTTCGCCACGTTGAGCTTCTCGCCGGGGTCTTTTACCACATCGTAGAGTTCCAGCGGTGACTTTGGCGCGAGGCGAATGGCCTTCCAGTTGCCGTGACGGACAGCTTGCTTCGTGCCTCCCTCGTGGAACTCCCAGTACAGGAAGTCGTGCGTCTTCTGTTCACCCTTGCCCTTCAGTGTGGGGACGAACGAAATCCCGTCGAGGTTCTTGGGAACTTCAGCGCCTCCAATTTCGCAGACCGTTGGGAATACGTCCCAGAAGGCCCAGACGTGCTCCGACACGCTTGCCGATTTCACTACGCCCGGCCATCGCACAATGCCCGGCACGCGAATTCCGCCATCGGTGAGACTGCGCTTGAAGCCGCGGAACGGTCCGTTGCTCGCGAAGAACTCGATGGTGTTTCCGCCTTCGCGGTGGGGACCGTTGTCGCTGCTGAAGAAGATCACCGTGTCGTTTTCCAGTCCCAGTTCCTTGAGCTTGGCGAGCAACTTGCCGACATCCGCGTCGAGATAGGTAATCATCGCGGCCTTGTTCTTCTCGGGTTGCGGCCAGTCCTCGTTGGTGTACGGCTTGTCGTTGGGAATCTCGTTCCCCTCGCCGATGGCGCGAGTCTTCTCGTTGTTCGCGTGTGGAAGTGTTGGCGCGTAATAGAGGAAGAACGGCTTGGCCTTGTTCTTCTCGACGAACGCGAGTGCATCGGCGGTGATTAACTCCGGCGCATACTCCACTCGCTTGCTCGCGACACCCTTTTCCTGCACATTCTTCAGCGGAACTTTCTCCTCGTGCCGCCAGAGGTGATCGGGGTAGTAGTTGTGCGCGTGCGTTTGATTGAGGAAACCGAAGAAGTGATCGTAACCTTGCTTCGACGGCACTCCGGCCGTGCCCGGATCGCCCAGGCCCCATTTCCCGGCGCAACCGGTGACGTAACCGGCTTTCTTCAGTGCTGAGGCGATTGTCACATCGTCCGCGGTAAGGAAGACTCTGCCGTTTCCGCGCACGCGACAGTGACCAGTGTGCAATCCCGTCATCAGCGAGCATCGCGAAGGAGCGCAGACCGTGCTCCCCGCGTAAGTTTGCGTGAAGCGCATTCCCTCTGATGCGAGTTTGTCGAGGGTCGGAGTCTTGATCTTCTTCTGACCGTAGCAGCCAAGATCGCCATAACCGAGATCATCCGCGAGGATGAAGATGATGTTCGGCTGACGAGCTTGCGCGGTGAGCGTGAAGACAAGCGCGAAGATCGCGGAGAGAAGGTATCGCATGGCAACCCCAAGAGCGTCGAGGCGTAAGCCCGACGGTGAACCGAATAACCGTCGCCCTGACCGCTAGCGCATAAACCGTCGGCCTGACGGCTCGACGAACAGAAACCGTCGGCCTGACGGCTCGACGCTCACTTCTTCATTCGCTTCAGGGCGGCTTTCGCGGCGTTGGCGGGTAGGCCGCCGGAGTTGGCGATCAGTTCCAGGAGCGATTTCGCTTCGGGTGTGCCGATCTCTTCAAGCGCTTGCACAGCGCGGAAAAGTCGCATCGTATCTCCGGCCAGTCCGTGAGATGGGACATTGAGACCCTTGGCGGTGAACTTCTTCTGAAGCTCGATTGCCCGGTCGCGGACGTCGGGGTCTTCCGACTCGGTTGCTTCGTTCACCGCAGGCAGCGCGCGGATACCCAGGTCGAGCAACTCTTTCATCGCGACCTCGCGGATACTGAATGTCTGAGAGCCTAAATCCTCGATCCACTCTGCGATCTTCCGCTGAATGGTGAGCATTTCTTTCGTTCCGCCCACGATGACATCCGTTCCGCGATTGCCACCCGCCGCGAGTATCTTGACCGCGGGGTAACTCACGGCCGGGTCGAGCGATTCCAGATCGGTCCACGCCTGGGCGAGTTCATCCGCCTTCGGCATTCCCTTGTTCCCCCGGAACGAAAGATCCCATACCGTGATGGCTTCTTCGGCGCCGGCGGAGGCGATTCGCTTGCCGTCGGGGAACAGGCAAATCCGCGAGATTTCTCCGTAGCCGGTGGTGAACTTGCGGACCAACTCGTGTGTTGCGAGATCCCACACCTCCACTCCTCCGTAGAGACCGGTTCCCCCCACAATCAGCAAGTGGCCGTCGTGACTGAAGACCGCGTTGTGGATAGGTCCGTCGTCGAAGGTGAATCGTTCGGGAGCAAAGAGTTTCTGGCGGTTAGTTCCGGACGGCTTGTCATCCACTCCGTCGAATATCAACAGCGGAGTGGCCGAGACTGGTGTGACCAGCTTGCCGTCCGGGCTGAATGCGACCATTCCGCGTCTCTTGTCCTGGTCGCGATGAATGCGCGCTTTCCAGACTTCCTTCACCTCGTCCGCTTCGTCGCTCACGTCCCAGATACGGAACCAAGCTTCGCCACCGAGAACACCGAGCCTGTTGCCAGTCGGGTCGAACGCGAGCGAGAAGAGACTGGTTGTGGGGACAGGTAACTTGCGTCTGGCTTGCTTGTCGGTTGCGTCCGTGATGACGATCTTTTCGCCATCCTTGCCCCAGGCGACGCGATTGCCGGTCGGCGAGATCGCGACCGCCTTCGCGCCCGCGCTGTCTTTGAAGGAGAGAGTTGGTTTCTCGGGGAGTGGCTTGACCGGGTCGAAGTCCGCGTAGAGAACCACCGCCTCGGGCGTGGCAACTATGAGCTTCCCTCCACCCACCATCGCGGAGACCGCGCGGCCGGGGAGTGTGCCCGCGACCGTCGCTTTCGCTTCCTTCTCGTTGATCTTCCAGTGGTAAGCGGTGTCGGTGGCGATGATGAACAGCGTGTTGCCGTCCGCGGAACCGACCATCAGAACAGGGTCGGGGAAGCTGTCGTTCTCCGCGTGCATCTGCTTGCCGG